>JAISEQ010000195.1 GCA_031264045.1 Deltaproteobacteria bacterium | reverse complement strand
GATTCCTGCGTCAAGGCCGCTTTCAGCCAAATAATTAAAAAGGATTATCTCTTTCCCTACTTTGGAGGCCCGAACCCTGTCCGTGCCGTAGCGATAGCCGTATGCGGCAGGAACCATGTCAGAATCAGAAGCTGTCCAGCAAAAGAGCTCCTTCAGTGGGCGCATGAATCTCCCGGAGCCAAAAAACCCAAAAAAACCGTTCCCTGGGAAGCAATTTTTCGGGAAACCGAACCCTGAACCGTTCCCCCGATTCGCGAATCACCTGCAAACGATTCTCACCAGTCCTCCCCAAACTGCCCGTCAGGTGCCACCGCTGACCTAAACTTCATGTATACGCTCAGCATCGGCAGGAGCGCTGACGACTGCGGCTGGGGCGTGTCTGACGGCATGTTCCACCGCAAGCTCGAAGATCAGGTTTAAACAAAATTTTATACTGATCGACAGGTTCTGTCATTAGAGCAAGACTTGTTCCGCCAGCAGACAAATATATGGGGGAACCGTAATTAGCAGGAAGGGATGCGGGACCGTTTGTCGGAGAGTTCAGGGAGGCCGATGATTGGTGAAAGCTTGCCAGATATCGTGGGGAGGCGACTGCCCAATCACCATTTTATGTCGCCGCCAACTCATTCACAATCTTTATCAGATACCCCTCGACTACTTATTTCGGCGGCGTCACAGATTGAAGTTTTTTAGTAACTTTTTGTGTGCTCAAACCTGTACAACGGGCAGAACTCTCCGGTTTACCTCTTGTTGTTGATTCCGCTTCTGTTATTTTTGTCTTCTATCAGTGTTGGATCTAAAGAGGCCAGGAGCGGTCTTCCTCCACCTAATTTCCTAATTCTCTAACCTTCAAATGGAGGCTCAAGCAAATCTTTAATTCCATTTGTAATATTGATACGAGACTGTCCACAAACATTTAAAAGAGCCGTTATACCTCCGTATCCTGAAACTTGAGCTTCAGAAGCGGCATAACCGCCTTTGCCCTTCATTCAGATGAGGCCAGATGTTATCGAAGCGTATCTTGAGAGCCTCACTAACAAGTTTCATTGTGAACCTCCTTAAAGAATCAACCATGGAAGAAATATTATTATCTAAACCATAAAATGTAATACTTTTTTAAATCAACAAAATATTTATATAAACTTAAACATGTTAGCATAATTTAAGCCAACGCCCTTATCATACGACTTATATATTAAAACTTCATTGCACAACAATTTTTCTGCTGAAATTTATAAACAACTAATAAACATTCTACAATGTCTCTGATGGCAAACTTTTAGTGTATGTAATACTTTTCATAAATTTTTACAGAAAGCAAATTATGATAGCAAGGTTTTACGGATTATATAAATATACATGTCAGAAGATCACTGGCAGCTCACGTCTTGCCATTCCGGTCCTCCGATGAGGTGACCTCAAAAAACCCGTCCGGACGCCCGCAAGCGCCGCCGTTGACCGGAAACTGATTGACGTATATTACCTCGGGAATGAAATCCCAGAAAGGCCTCGGCAGCGACGGATACGCCGAGCTTGGCGAGGGGGTCTTGTTTCCTGCTGTCATTGGCGCACCGCCCTGCCCTGACGCGGACTCCCGCCCCGGAGACGTGCCCATGCCTGCCGGGGACTGCTGCCCGGAAGAAGCGCCGGCATGCGCGGGAGGAGCGCCCTGCCACGCCTGGGATTCCCGCGCGGGAGGAGTTTCCCGGCCCGGAGCTCCGGGTCCCGATGACGGGGCCGATACGGCGGGGCTTAAGGAGGCGACGAATGAAAGGGCCTCGGCAATCTTCAAGCGATCCTGCTCCGAGAAGGCCTCCAGCCGGACCAGAGGCGAACCGTCCAGGTCTATGAAGGCATCCCTGACCGTCACGCTGTTCTCCATGCCCGCAAGAGCGGCCGCCACCGGCCTCTCGGCCTTCCGTCTGGCGAAGACCTCGGAACCGGTGACTATCATGACCGTCTTTCCGGTGCCGTCCACGGAGTCGTCCACATGGAAGTAGACGCTGTCCGGACTCGTTCCGGAGGCATATTCGGCAAGCGCGGCGTTTAGCCTGTCCTCGTTGAAGTTGGGATGCACGCGCGCCTTCAGGACTCCCGCAAGCTTCGCCTTCAGCCTGCCCGTGACCTGCTCGAAGGACCGGCGGCCTCCCGGAGGGAGTGCCGACGGCGGTGCCGAGCCCGGCCGTCCGAGGGGCGGAACGAAACGGGGCTCCGCTGGCGGCGGGGGCGTCCCCCCGCAGGCGAGCTCCGAATGCGCGGCGTTAATTTCCGCCAGATACTCCACGGCCGCGGCTATACGCCGGAGATCCTCCCGGCCAGCTCCCGGAAGCCGCACCAGCGGCTTCCCGGCGAGCGTTATCGTGTCCCCGCCGCAGGCGACCTTCGGGGCGGGTTCCCCGAAGGTCACCTGGAACGTCCTGGCCAGGCCGCCAATCCACCACTCGTGGACGAACGCGGCGTCCCTGGCGACCATAAGCCTCACCCCGGAACTGGCTTCCGGATAATCCGCCTGGAAGAGGATGCTCTCCGGAGATATGCGCCGGCCCCAGGCCCGTGCCGCCTCCTCCACCATGTGGGACTCGATCTTCCCCTTCACCCTCGCGCCCCTCACGTCCGAGAGAAGCTCGCCCAGAACGTCCGCGGCCACGGCTTCCGAAGGGAGCGGGACCGGGTCCGGAAGCGGTTCCGGCGGGAACAGCCTTTCGGGCCACGCGGCGGCGGCACAGCCCGCCAGAAAGTCCAGCGCCCCGGCCACCTTCGAAACCTCACCGTGCGCCGCCCCTTCCAGGGTCACGAGGTGTGCCCCGCCGAACAAGATCTCGTTCGCCCGCGCCAGGACGCGCACCGGCTCCCGTCCGAAGCGGCGCAGCACGGGGGACGCGGCGCCCATGTCCTTCGCTATCACGTCCGCGCACGTGGCGATGAGGAAGCTGTCGTTCGGGAGGTAGCGGCCGTAGCGGCGTTCATGCCTCCCGCCGCGGCCGAAGGCCCGGGGGCCCGGCCGGTTCCCGCAGACGTGCAGGAGCACGTCCTCCCCCCGGAAGCTCCCTGCGTCGGGACCCAGAAAGGCCATGAGGCTCGCGTCGTCGAGGACGGTCCGGACGGACCCGGCGGCCCAGGGCTCGCCCAGGATGAAGCTCAGCATGCCGAAGGCCTCGGTCCGCGAAGGGAGCCGGGGGGAGGCGACCGCAGGGACCGTGGGATCGGCGGCGGGACCCCCGGGCCTGCGGAAGCCCGAACTCCCGCCGAGTCCGGCCAGGTAGTTCAGTGCCTCGGAGACCGCCCCGACGTCCGCGCTTTCCAGCCTTTTCAGGTTGGCCAGCTCCATGCCGTCCGCCTTGATCCTCTTCCCGTCGACCGCGAAGGCGACGGCGGGGTTCCTGAACGCCACCCGCCTGGGGCTTTCCCAACCCGTCAGCGCGAAGACCTCATCCCTCGTCGCGGCCATGCCGAGGCTGCAGTCTCCGTTCCTGGAACAGTCCACGAGGAACAGGCAGTCGTCCCAGCGCATGCCCCCGGCGAAGGACACGGAGACCCGCGCCAGCTTCGCTGGGTCTATGGACGGCCTGACAGAGGCGCGCCATATCCCGTACAGGGCGGTGTCCAGCCTGTTCAGGAGCAGCCCCTCGGCCGGTCCCGCCGGGCTCGCGGGAAGCGCGTAGGGTCCGCCGGCAAGGGCCCGGAGCTCGTCAACCAGTCCGGCGCAGGCGGCGACGGCCGACCGGTCCATCCTGTGGAGGCCAGCGAAAAGCTTGCCGTTTACGGCTATGTCCCATCCCCGGACCTCCACGGTCTCGATGCGCTCGAAGGGGATCCTCCTGGCGGCCGGGGACGGCCCCTTCCGTCCCCCCCCGAGGGGCCCCGTGGCGCAGAAGTCGGTCCGCGTCAGCACGACGCCCTCCGCCGCGCCACGGAAAAGCGTGTTGGCCATGAGGAACATGACGTCTTCCGGATTGGCGCCCATCCCGAAAGAGTCCAGCGCCGAGACGAGCTTCCCTTCCGGGATGGGGTCCCAGCAGAACCAGACGGCGGAGCACTCCCTCAGGGCCGGGTCGGCGGAGTACTTCAGAAAGATCTCGTCCGCCCCCCTCATTTCGGGGAGCCTCCCGCCGCGCCTCCCCCGGAAGAGGCCCGCTCCGCGGAGAGCCTCAGCCATGCCAGCTCCTGCACCGGTGCCTGCCCGGACCAGCACCGAGCGAGGAAGTCGAGGGCCTCGGCCACCGCCGAGGCGGTCTCCGCACCGAGATCTTTCAAATCCGCCAGGACCGCGCCGTCCGCGAGCACGCTCGTGCCCTCCGCAGTGACCGCCACGCGGGCACCGCCGCCCGTTTCGGCCGGCCGGGCGAGGGACATGCTGCGCGGCCGCCCGTCCCCGCCCGAGCCGTATAAGGTGTCCAGGGTGGCCATGAGGCCGTACCTGGCGTTGCCGCCGGAGCTCGCGTCGGCCAGGAGGACCACGTCGTCCCTCCTGACGCCGTGGGCGAAGGCCGCGATGGCGTTAGCCAGGTTCTCGGGATCCACCGAGGGCTTGACCCAGACCTTCCGCGCCCCGTGAACCAGGAAGTCCAGACCGTTCAGGATCGCGCCCTCGGACATGCCGCGGCCTTCCGGCCAGCCCGTACCTCCCGCCTCACTCTGCCTGAAGGCCGCCAGGTAGCTTATGACCTTCGCGGCCATCGTGACGGTGAGCCCGCAGGCCTTCCTGAACGTGACGAACGGCAGCCCGTTCACGATCAGGACATTCCCGAAAGCCTCAACGGTCTCTACCCGTTCCAGGGGGAGCCTCCTGGCGTCATGGCGCCTGTCCCTCCCGCAGATGTCGGAGGCGGTGGCTATGAGGCCCAGGCTCGGGCCCATGAAATCGGAATCGTCCAAAAAAAGTCTCGCCCCGTCCGGGTCGGCCCCCAGCCCGTAGCCCGCGAACGCGGAGTTCAGCAGCCCTGCGGGAAAGCCATCCCAGCACCAGAAGCGGTCGCGCGATGCGCTCAGGCTGCAGCAGGACCGGCGTTTGGGCGGGTAATCAAGCAAGTTCCTGCCTCCTCCAGTATCCCGCGGCAGTTCATCGAGAATCTCGCTAAAGCGCAACGGGGATCTCGCTAAAACGCCACCCGAAACTGACAGGCGACCGTCCCGGCCGCTCGGGATCATTCACGAAGACATGCCCCGCGCCCCCTGTCCGGATACTCTGGAACATGCTCCCGAGAAGCCCGTCCGGGGCTGCCTGCTCGGAACAGCCTGAAGCTTAGTGAACGTCTAGGGATTAATGACTCTCCGAAGTTTCCTAAACGAGCTGAGACGGGCAACGTGTGCCAATATACCACCATTCATCTATTCGGGCAACACGAGTATGCGGGTATTCGGGTATTCGGGCAACACGGGGGGGTGCCGCCGGTGCCTCACCATTTTTCTTCGTTATCCAGTTCTTCAATTGAATAATCAAAGCAAGTGAATAATCAAAGCAAGCCGAACGCATGCCTCTAAGTATTAATATCCTTAAATGCGATTAACTCTTTCATCAAGTCAGTGAATTTTATCAAGTCATGTTAGCTATGTAATTTTCACAAACTAGCCATTGCCCCTTATTTTTTAACAATAATAAATCATACAATAATTATTAGGAGAAACCAGTCAGATCATGAGCATTCCCCATCATGCTGAATTTCGCATACCAACAGAAATCTCTCTCCAAAAGTCTGCAAGGAAATAGTATAATAAAATACAAACAAAATTATTTCAATCAATATTAGTAAAATTTCAGTTATTAAAACACTGATCTTAAGCCTTAAAACTTTTGATTGATCGCACAAGTTCGTGGGTATATTACTGAGCTGTGTCCCCTTCATATCCCTCTTCCGCCAACGGTACGATATACAGTTTATGTTGTGAACCTTTACGAAATCATTTATGGCTTGGAGCATCTCCCGTTTGGATTTAAAATTTCCATTCTTAAGGAGCTTGCACTGGATCTTACCGAAGAACACTTCCCCCAGGTTCAGCCAGCTTGCGTTAGTCGGAGTTAAGTGCATGAAGTCGTTCTTGTGGTCGGCGAGCCACTCCTCGCATCCCTTATGGGTGCAGTAGTTTTCGAGGACAACGTGAAGCTTGATTCCGTTGTCCGGATCGCGCTCGCCCGGAACCGACTTCACCACATAATCCATGAACTTCACAAACTCAACCCGCCTCTTCCGACCGTAAGTCTTGGTCCACGCCTTTCCTTTCTTGATATCCGCTGCGGCGAACAGGTTGGTCATCGTACCGTGGCGCTCGCAGGTGCTTTTCTTGCCCCTGATGATGGTCCCTGTCCTGGTCCTGACGTATCCGTTGGGCCTTTCGACGCCTGGCTGCCGGGCTTATCGTCGACCGTGATGA
>JAISEQ010000249.1 GCA_031264045.1 Deltaproteobacteria bacterium | reverse complement strand
ACCCAGGAGGAGGACCAGGAGAAGCGGTCCATCCAGAAGTCCAAGCTGGCGGGCAGGGACCGCATAGAGCTCATAATCGCCCCCCACCGGACGTAGCGGCCCGTTCCGGGCCTCCCTGCCGACGCCCGGAGTTCCGCCCGCGCGGCCGTCCGGCCGGACGGAAAGGCAGGCCCCGATCCCCTTCCGCACCGCGCGCCCCCGGCGGCGCCGGGCCCCCGAGTTCCGCGCCCGCAGCGCCGGGACCGCCGGCCCGCCCCCCCCAGATCCTCCAGCCCCCCGGAAAGCTCCGGCCTTTCTTTCGGGGGGCTCTTTTTTCCCCCGAAAACCGTCCGGGAGCCGCCGCGGGCGCGCCGGGGAGGCCGTCTTCCCCAGGGGACCGCCCCGAACCCGCCTCCGGACGGTCCTCCCGGCGTCCCCGGACCGGGCCCCCCTTCACCGGGGAGGGGCCTTCCGGTCCTTCCGAAACCGCCTGCCGCCGCGTCCCCCCGCTTCCAGGAGACTTATGACCAAGCTAAGCGGTGCCCAGATCCTAATCGAGTGCTGGAAGAAGGAGGGGGTGGAAGTCGTCTTCGGCTACCCCGGAGCGGCCACGGTGGAGATCCACCACCACCTGGAGGAGAGCCCCATACGCTTCGTCCTGTGCCGCCACGAGCAGGCGGCGGTGCATGCCGCGGACGGCTACGCCCGTTCCACGGGCAGGCCGGGGGTGGTCCTGGTCACCTCCGGGCCCGGAGCCACCAACACCGTGACCGGCCTCGCCGGCGCCAACATGGACTCCGTGCCGGTGGTGGTGTTCTCGGGGCAGGTGGCGAGGATGCTCATCGGGAACGACGCCTTCCAGGAGGTGGACATCGTCGGGATGACCAGGCCCGCCACCAAGCACAACTACCTGGTGCTGTCCACCGGGGAGCTGGCGCAGACGGTGAAGGAGGCCTTCTACGTGGCGGTCTCCGGCAGGCCGGGATCGGTCCTCGTGGACCTTCCCAAGGACGTGATAGGCGGGGAGGCGGACTTCGAGTACCCCCGGAAGGTGGCCCTCAGGGCCTACCGGCCGCACCTCACCCCGCATCCCCGTCAGATCATGAAGGCCGCGAAGCTTCTGGTCTCCGCCGAGAGGCCGGTGGTGCTCGCGGGGGGCGGCGTCATAAGCTCCGGGGCGTCGGAGGAGCTGGTCGGCCTCGCCGAGGCGCTGGAAATCCCGGTGACGACCACGCTCATGGGGCTGGGGGGCTTCCCCGGATCCCACAGGCTGTGCCTGGGGATGCCGGGCATGCACGGGCTCTACCGCGCCAACATGGCCCTGCAGAACGCGGATCTGATCCTGGCGGTGGGCGCGCGCTTCGACGACCGGGTCACCGGGGCGCTCCCTGGGTTCGCGAAGCAGGCCGCGATAGTGCATATCGATGTGGACACAACGTCCATCCACAAGATACTGGACGTGGACATTCCGCTGGTCGCGGACGCCCGCCAGGCGCTCATGGCCCTGACGGCGGAAATAGGCGCGGCGCCCGGCATAGACGCGGCCGCCCGCGGCGCCTGGCTCGGCCGCATAGCGGCCTGGCACGCCCGCGCGCCGCTGAGCTACTCCCAGGACCCGGAGGGGCCGCTTCTCCCGCAGTTCGTGATAGAGGCCCTGTACCGCAGGACCCAGGGCAAGGCCGTCATCTGCACCGAGGTGGGCCAGCACCAGATGTGGGCCGCCCAGTTCTACCACTGCGAGCGCCCCCGGCAGTTCATCTCGTCCGGGGGGCTGGGGGTGATGGGCTTCGGCCTCCCCGCCGCCATAGGCGCCCAGGTCGCCAGCCCCACGGCCACGGTGATCGACGTGGCGGGGGACGGCTCCATCCTCATGAACGTCCAGGAGCTCGCGACCGTCTTCCAGGAGTCCCTGCCCGTGAAGGTGGCGGTCCTGAACAACGGCTCCCTGGGCATGGTCCGCCAGTGGCAGGATCTCTTCTACGGGAAGCGCTACGCCGCGACCATCCTCTCCGACAGCCCGGACTTCGTGAAGCTCGCCGAGGCCTTCGGCATCCGGGGCTTCACCGCCTCCACGCCAGGGGACGCGGAGAGCATCATCGGGCAGGCCCTGTCCCATCCCGGACCGGCCCTCATGGAGTTCAGGGTCTCCCCGACGGAGCTGGTCTTCCCCATGGTGCCCGCCGGCAAGGCCATAGACGAGATGATCCTCGCCAGGCCAGGGGATCCGGGGGACGGCCCGGAGCCTCCGGACGGCGGTGCCGCGGACCCCGAGGAGCGGGGCCCGGATACGGACGCCCTCCCCGAGGACGGGGGGGACTCCTAGCCCGTCCCCGCGGCGGGTTGCCCGGCCTTCCGGACCCCGGCGCGACGGCCCGTGACGCGAACGACGAAAACCACACTCTCCCGGACGCCGCCCAGGCGCCCCCGGGCCCGGAGCGGACATGATCGTGAACGGAACCAACGGCCCGGCCGAGACCCAGGGCGACCCGCCCCGCCGCCACACCCTTGCCATCCAGGTGGACAACAGGCCGGGGGTGCTTGCCCGGGTGACCACCCTCATCTCGGGGAGGGGCTTCAACATAGACAGCCTCTCGGTGGCGGAGACGATGGACCCGGAAGTCTCGCTGATAACCCTCATCATCACCGGAAGCCCCAGGATCATCTCGCAGATAATAAAGCAGCTCCGGAAGCTCATAAACGTCATCAAGGTGACGGACCTCTCCGAGATGGACTACGTGGAGCGCCAGCTGATCATGGTGCGGGTAAAGGCCGAGGACCAGGACTCAAGATCCGAAATCATGCGGCTGTGCAAAATCTTCCGGGCCAAGGTCATAGACGTCTCCCTGAAGAGCTTCACCCTCGAGATCACGGGCGGGAGCGACAAGATGGCCGCGGCCCTCTCGCTTCTGGCGGGTTTCGGCATCGAGGAGCAGGTCTCCACCGGCCTCACCGCCATGACGCGGAGCTTCCAGCAGAAGCAGGCCCCGAAGGGCTCCTGAAACCCGGCTCCGGCTGGGGGCCGCGGACGTCCGGGAAGCCCCGGGCCGCCCGCGCCTCCCCCGCGCCCCGCTCGGGACTGCGCCCGGCGTCCCTGAACGCGCCGTGCGGCCGTGACGGACCGCCCGCCGCCCGAGCCGGAACGGACCGCCCGCCGGCCCTGCGGGCGGGAGGCGGATTCTGCCCGGTTCCCCGGGCCCCGGCCTCCCGTGCGCCCACGCGCCCCGCTTCCTCCGGCGGGTTCCTGAGCTCCTGCCCGACGGGGTTTCCCGGCCCTCCCCCAGCCCGCCGCGCCCGGAGGTTCGCCGGAGGAAACCCCGAGGCCGCGCGGCCGGAACTCCGGATTCCGCTTTCCTTTTCCGGCGAAAAGATCGAAAATGACCCCTTAACGCCAATCCCCGGGGCCGGGCTCGGCAGCCCCACCGGCCCCCGGAATCCGATAGTCCCCCGGAATCCCCCCGCGCGGGAGGTTCCGCCAGGACAGCGGCCAGACCATCCCCTTCTAAGGAGAGACCCATGCAGATCTACTACGAGAACGACGCCCCCACGGCCCCGCTCGCCGGGAAGACCATCGCTGTCCTGGGCTACGGGAGCCAGGGCCACGCCCAGGCCCAGAACCTCCGCGACTCCGGCCTGAACGTCATAATCTCCGAGCAGCCCGGCAACCCCAACTACGATCTGGCCAAGGAGCACGGCTTCACGCCCTACACGGCGGCGGAGGCCGCGGAAAAGGCGGATCTCATCCAGATACTCCTGCCGGACCACGTCCAGCCGGTCGTCTACCGGAAGGACATCCTGCCGCACCTCAAGCCCGGCAAGATGCTCCTCTTCAGCCACGGCTTCTCGGTCCACTTCCGCCAGATCCAGGCTCCCAAGGAGGTCTCGGTGGCCATGGTCGCCCCCAAGGGGCCCGGCCACCTGGTCCGCTCCGAGTACGTGAAGGGCGCCGGCGTCCCGGCTCTCGTGGCCGTCCAGCAGGACGCCGACGGCAACGCGCTGGCCTGGGCCAAGGCGCACGCGACCGGCATCGGGGCCACCAGGGCGGGGCTCATCGAGACCACCTTCAAGGAGGAGACCGAGACCGACCTCTTCGGCGAGCAGGCGGTGCTGTGCGGAGGCGTGAGCGAGCTCATCAAGGCCGGCTGGGAGACCCTGGTCGAGGCCGGCTACCAGCCCGAGATAGCCTACTTCGAGTGCCTCCACGAGATGAAGCTCATAGTCGATCTCATGTACCAGGGCGGGCTGGACTACATGCGCTACTCGGTCTCCGACACCGCCGAATACGGCGACTACACCAGGGGCCGCAGGATAATAAGCGAGGAGACCCGCGCCGAGATG
Organism: Deltaproteobacteria bacterium; assembly: GCA_031264045.1. GTDB lineage: Bacteria > Desulfobacterota > Desulfarculia > Adiutricales > Adiutricaceae > JAIRZX01. Next base: position 1,978 of record JAISEQ010000249.1, on the reverse strand, counting down.
GCGGACATCCTCCGCGAGGTCCAGGAGGGCACCTTCGCCCGCGAGTGGATACTGGAGAACCAGGCCGGCCGGCCCTCCTTCCTCATCCGCCGCCAGCTCGAGGCCGAACACCCGATAAACGAGGTGGGCCGGAGGCTCCGCGGGATGATGAAGTGGCTCGACAAGGGTCTCTAGGCCGCTCGGTCCCGGCCGCCGGTTCCGCTCCCGCGGCGCCGGGGCCGGAACCCCCGGCGGCATCCCCCGGCCCGGAGGCCCCGGCCTCCGGGCCTTTTTCCGCCCGGGACCCGCGTAACCGGCCCGCCTTCCGGCACGCTTCCCCCACTCCCCCGTCCGGGACATGATCCCGGAGGGCGCGGGGAGGGACGGAGGCGGAGAAAGGGGGGAGAGAAAAAGAGGTTGCCCTCCGCCTCCGGGAAATGCCCCCGGAGGAGATTCCCCCGGAGCTGCCGGGAAAGCCCCGTCCGAAGCCCCCGGGCTCCGTCCGGCATGCCTTCCCCCGGACGGCGGGCATGGGCCGCATGCCCGGTGACGCCCGCCCGCGACCCCGTCCGCCGAACGGGGCCGTTTGCCCGGTTTCGCAGAAACGCCTTGGTTCCGAGGCCCTTTCAGCCGGATCCGCCCCGCGGGGCCCGTTTCGGGGCGCCTGCGGCCGGACCCGGCCCGGACGACCAGCATGAGCAAGATCAAGGAGGAGCTGGCCCTGCTCCTCGCAGAATCCAGGGCGCTGTTTTTCGCGGACGGGCTGACCCTGAAGGACGGGAGGCCGTCCCCGTACTTCGTCAACTTCGGTCTTTTCCGCACCGGAAGGCTCGCCTCGGAACTGGGGAGGATCATGGCCGACTTCCTCGTCGCCACCCAGACCACCGACGGCTTCGACGTCCTGGTGGGCCCGAGCTACAAGGGGAGCGCGCTGGCCGTGGCCGCCTGCTCGGCCCTGTGGAGCCGCCACGGTACGGACAAGGCCTTCGACTACGACCGCAAGGAGGCCAAGTCGCACGGGGAGGCATCCAGCACGGCCACCAGCTTCGTGACCGGCGCCCTCGCGGACGGGTCCAGGGTGCTCATCATAGACGACGTGGCGACCACCATGGACACCAAGTTCGACATACTCGGCAAGCTCACCGGCGAGGCCACCGCCAGGGGACACAGCTACGTCCTGGCGGGGGTGACCCTGTACCTCGACCGCGAACAGACCACCGCGGTCTACGACGGCGACAGGCACGTCGTCCCCGGCGTGAAGGGCCAGGACGCCATCAGGAACTTCAGGCTCAAGACCGGCCTGGAGGTCCAGACCGTGACCGGCATACGGGAAGTCATAGCCTTCCTCTCGGCGGAGAAGGTCCCCGTGCTCCAGAACGGCGCGATGGCCCCGCTCACCCGGGACACGGTGGACGCCCTGGAGGCCTACCTGGAGGTCTACGGGGTCTGAAGCCGCCGGTGACCCGCCCCGCCTCGGGGGGATCCGGCGGAGCGGGCCGACCGGACAGGACCTTCCGGGCAGGAAAAGGCCGGAAGGGACCGTGCCGGACCCGGCGGGCGGGAGAACGCCGGGCGGGACCGCGCTGAACCTCCCCGAAATCCTGAAACCCGAGAGGCCGGGGAACCCGAAGGGTCCCCCGGCCTTTCTGATCCGGGCACGCCGCTCCCCCCCGCCCCTCGTGAGCCGGAAAACCGCATGAAAGGCATCTTCCCGTCATGACGGAAAGCTCCCGACGACACGGGCAAAGGCCGACAGCTGAAAATGCCCGGCATAACGCGGCTGAAATTGCGAAAGACGAAAGCGGAGAAGGCGGAAGGACGAAAGGCGGAAGCGGAGGGAAAGGGGGAGCGAAAGGCGGAAGCGGAGGGAAATTGGGAAGGGAAAGGCGGAAGCGGAGGGAAATTGGGAAGGGAATGGCGGAAGCGGAGGGCAAGGCGGAAGCGAAAGGCCGCGGAGGGGAGCACCCCGTCCGCGGCCGACCGTGAAAGCCGATGGAAC
>JAISEQ010000161.1 GCA_031264045.1 Deltaproteobacteria bacterium | reverse complement strand
GGGCTCTGAACGCGAAACGCCCGGACGGCTTGGGAAAGCGGTCCGGGCGCAGGCGTACGCACAAAAAAAACGTCCGGGGCCGCTTATTTCGGTCCGGGACGTCCTGTCGGGCTTGACTTTTAGGTGGGTCGGCCGGTATCATTGTTCCGTGCCGCCCCGCCGCGGTCGAGTCCGGCCTGTCGTTACCAGACCGAATCTCGGGCCTGCATCCTCATCCTGGAGGATAGCAGGCCACTTTTTTTTAGGGGCTCATGTTCACGGAAGCCTCCTTCGCTGACCGTAGCTCACCAAAGCTCCGGGACACAAAAAAGGGGCGCCTCGAAGACAAAGCGCCCCTTCGGGCCGAGATGTAACCCGGCCTGAAACCGTCGTCAAAATCCCGGCTCCCGCCAGGCACCTCAGCCGGGGGATTCCCGGAAAGCTCCCCCACCTGGCCGGGACCTTAAGGTAGGGACCGGTCAGGGAAAGGCGGGCCGGGGAGGAGTCCTGCGAGGAGATAAGCCGGGACGGGCCGGAAAGTGGCGATCGCGAACAGTTCCTGCTGAACGCGGGATCAGGCAAGATTGCCGCCTGACCGGGGTCAGGTCCAAACCCTAACCTCAAAATCCAAGGTCCCAAGCCCTCGGCCCGTGTCCAAAATCCCGAGCCCTCAATCCCAAGTCCGAGGCATTATCCCCAAATCCCGAGTCCGAGGCATTATCCCCAGTTCCCAGGACCCGAGCCCTTGGCCCCGGATCCAGAACGTGGCATTAGCCCCAGGTCCAGAATCCGAAGGCCTGAGCCTGAGCCACGAGTCCGAAAGCCTGAGCCACAGGTCCAGAGTCCGAAGGCCTGAGCCCGAGTCCCGAGTCCGGGGCATCATCCCCCGGTCCCGTGACCCTGGCCTCCGGACCCGGGTGCAGCGTCCCGAATCCCCGTCCCTGCCGTCACCTGCCGGGACCCTCCTTACGCACGATCTTGGGCAAGGCGCCCAGGAAGTCCCCTCCGCTGGTGTAGGACGCCTCGGAGACCAGATAGACGTCGGTGATGCCCTTCTCCAGGAAGAAGGCGACCGTGAGGTCGGTCACGCTCTTCGGATCCAGGCTCATCCCGATGGACTCCAGAAGCGCCACGGTCTCGGTGCCGGACACCCCGAAGGCCAGGGCCAGGGCCAGGATCCAGTTCTTGGGCGGCTTTCCGGCGCCCTCCGGGGGCTCCAGGACCGAATCCAGCTCGCTCACGCGCAGGTTCGCGCGGCGGGCCAGCTCCTCCTTGGACCACCCCTTCACCTTCTGGAGGTTGGCCAGGAACTCCGGCAGCGGGGTGACGGGCCTGGAGCCGGAGGGGGGGGTCTTATCGGAGAAGAGGGCGGTGTCCCCCCCGTCCTTCAGGAAGGACTCCAGGGGCGCCTTCAGGTCGTTCTGGCAGTAAGGCGGCCTGAAGCCCTCCGGGAGGATGGAGAGGTAGGTGTCTATCTCCCGGCTGTTCATGAGATAGCCGCCCAGGGAAACCACGGCCTCGTGGAAGGCCAGATCCTTGGGGTAGCCGTAGATGCCCGACGAGATGAGCGGGAAGGCCACCTGGAGGTTGTCGTGGGTGACGGCGAGCTCCATGGAATACTCGTAGGCCCCCCTGAGGAGGGCCGGCTCGCCCGCGCCCCCGCCCTGCCAGACGGGCCCCACGGCATGGATCACGTATTTCGCCGGAAGCTTGTAGCCGAAGGTGATCTTCGCCTCGCCCACGGGGCATCCCTTGTAGGCGGCGCAGTCCTTGGCGAGGAGCTTGCCCGCCTTGGCGAAGATCTGACCGCAGACGCCTCCGCCGCTGACGAGCTCGGGGTTCGCGGCATTCACGATGGCGTCGATCTTTATCTGCGTGATGTCCTCGTTCACTATCATTAACGGCACGGAGCACCCCTTTCAGCAGGCTCTTCATTGAGCGTGAGGAAGCGGTTCGGAGAGAACCGTTTCCGTGGCGCGGGAGGAGGGACCCCCGCAGGGCCGGGACTGGCACTGGATCGTGCGGCCAACCCGCCCGAAAAGAATCTGCCGGACCCGGAGCGGGCCCCGGATGTCATGGAACTCATGACTCCCGTGGCTCCCAGAACTGAATGTTCCCGGCTCCCGAGGATCCCTGAGCCGCCGGGTTCCGGCTCCCGTGGCTCCCGGAACTGAAGGTTCCCGGCTCCCGAGGATCCCTGAGCCGTCGGCTCCCGGCTCCCGTGGCTCCCGGAACTGAAGGCTCCCGGCTCCCGTGGCTCCCGGAACTGAAGGTTCCCGGCTCCAGAGGCTCCCTGAGCCGTCGGGTCACGGATCCCGTGGCTCCCTGTGCTGACGGGTCCCGGTTCCCGAGATTCCCTTAGCTGTCGGCTCCTTAGGCTCCTGCAGCCGACGACCACCGTCTTCAGCTTAGACTTAAACCTCGCGATGCCCGCTGAAGCTCCGGAGAACCCTCCTGAAGCCGACGGAAGCCGCCTGAAGCCGACGGAAGAATCCGAAGATCCTCTCCCCCTGGGGTGGGCCAGCCCCCCAGGACGCACCGTCCACCTGCCCGGGCCATGGCTATTCGCGGCTATTCCAGGATCCCATCCAGCGCCGTAAGCGCCTCCAGGGTCCTGGCGCCCAGGATCTCGGTCGCGTCCTTCTCCTTGTCGAAGTAGTCGGAAAGGGTCTCGTCCAGGGTGTCGGCCACCAGCCGGAGGTTCATCCAGGGGAGATCCCCTATCCTTTTGGCGGTCCAGGCGAAGGCCCCGGACTCCATGTCGCAGACCAGGGCCCCGTAGGTCCCGCCCAGCGCGAGCTTGTAGTCCCGCGAGGCGATAAACGAGTCCGTGGTGAGCACCCTGCCGGGCAGGAAGCCCGATCCTGAAAGCTTCTCCTGGAGGGCCTTCAGCACGGGGGAGGAGGAGCGGACGGCCATGGACTCCACCCTGGCCTCGTCGGGGTATCCGTAGTCGAAGACGCCGTATGCCCCCACCAGCTGTTCGATGCCGTCGTCATGCCTCCAGTCCGCGATTACGGAGTCGAGAGAGCACACGATCTGCCCAGAATGGACCTTCAGCGACAGCGAGCCGCTGGTCCCGCACCCTATGACCATGGGCCCGTGTCCCCCGTCCGAAGGGACGACTGCCAGGGCGGTCGCCAGGCTCAGCGCGGCGTTTATCTTGCCGGCCCCGCTCTCCAGAATGGTCACTTTCAGGCGCCTGAAGCCGACGCCCGCGACGTGCCTCTCCACGGCGGCGCATTCTGCCGGGGTGGGCGTCAGCACGAGGACCCTCTTCTTTCTTCCCGTCAACCTTGACGCTCCTTTCCGCACGGCAACGTTTGCCGTGAAACGTTTTCCGGCGTGCCGACGCCGATCCGCACGATTTATGGAATAAGGGCCACCTCAAAATTATGGGATAGGGGCCACCCCAAAAACGTTTCATGTTCCCGTGCGTCGGAAAACCGACATGAACGTCGTGACATACCCCGGGCTAAAGCCCAGGGGCTTCCCGTATGCCGTCTCAGGCCCGCCAGATCAACGTCCGGGCTAACCCCGCGTGTCCCGCGGTTCTTATCGATGAGCAGGCCGAGTA
>JAISEQ010000136.1 GCA_031264045.1 Deltaproteobacteria bacterium | reverse complement strand
CGGTCACGAAGTGAGCTCCCCCGTTCCGCCGCAGCCCAGCAACTTCCCGGGCAACACGCCTGGCCCACGAGCCGGCTGGAATCTGGACGATAACCCTTGACAATCCTACGGCTTGTGTCGTAAAAGCTCAATGACCGCTGACATTTCAACTCCGGAAACCGTTCCGGAACATGGAGCCTGAAGTCCGCAAATTCCTTATCCCGGCCGCCCCGAGCCCGCGGCCGTCTTGCGGGCTCCCGGTCGGATGACGCAAGCCGGAGTCCCGCGCGGCCTCCGTATACAGGGAAATCGATGAGCAAGCCCCTTATCGAATACCTGAGGCGGGCAACGGATCTCGCCCGAAGGCTGGCCCCGGTGCCCGATGAAGAGTCCGGGGATGCCGGGGACCACCTTTCGTCATCCGGAGGCATCGGCGGCCGCAAATCACCGACCGTGGACATCGGGAGCTTTCTCCTCTCCACCTTCAACGCCATGATCAGGAGGGTCGAGGACAACTACATAACCGTGGGGATCATAGGGATCACCAGCAGCGGCAAGTCCTCGGTCATAAACGCCATGATGGGCCGCCGCCTGCTGGTCCAGAGGGTCAGGCCCAGCTCCAACATAATCGTGAACTCCCTCATTTCTCACGGGTCCAGCGTGCGGGTCGAGATCTGCTTCGCGGGAAAGGAATCCGAAATCCACGAATCTGAGGGGTCCGGCTCCGAGGTCGACGGCGGTCTCGGCGAGCTGTTGAAGAAATACTCAGACGAGAGCGAGAACGAGGGGAACGGCCTCGGCGTGGAGCTCATCAAGATATGGACCCCGGAATTCAGGCTGGGCGACGGGGTGATGATGGCGGACACGCCGGGGCTCAAGGCCTACTCCTTCCCCAAGCACGAGGAGCTCACATGGGCCTTCCTCGCTCCCATGGTGGACGTCGCCGTCTTCCTCTGCACCGCCAAGAGCGAGTCGGACGCCGACCACCGCAAGTACCTGAAGAGGCTCAAGGACTACGGCAAGGACACGGTCGTGGTCCAGAACATGAAGGACAGCGTCGAACCGGAGCTGGGCGAGGGCGGCGCGGTGAGGAAGACCCGCGAGGAGAACCTCCTGACCCTCAGGAAAAGGCTCGCCAGGAACGTGGCGGGCGTTTTCGGCGAGGGCGGCCTTCCGCCCATCTACCAGGTCTCGGCCAAGGAAGCGGCCGAACCCGCAACCTACGCCGGTTCCGGCTTCCCGGAGCTAGTCGGCTGCCTCAGATCCAAGGCCGGAAGGCAGCAGAGCACCCTGGAGGCTAAAAGGGGCAGGGACTTCGTCCGGGAGCTCGCTAAGCTCCTCCCGTCCGGCGGAGGGGGGGAGGGAGGAGAGAGGGAGAGGCTCCTGGCGATCGAGGCCGAGACGGCATCGCTGGAACTGACGCTGAAATCCATCGCGAGGGAGGAGGAGGAATTCGCGACCCGCTGCGGGGAGATAGCCTTCGACTCCGAACAGAGGGCCCAACGTTTCAGGGATCCGGAGACATTCAGGTCGATCTCCCTCGTCTCGGACAAAAACCTCGCCCGCAGCCGGGCCGACAAGTTCCTGGACGACCTCCATTCCTTCGAGTCCGGATCCTTCGCCTCCATAATCAAGCTGGTCGAAGATTCCTCAAGGAAGGCCACGGGCCTTGGCAGGGTCCTGGGCATGGAAGAAAAGGAGTTCCGGGACAAGCACATGCTCAGTGCTCACTCCTCCAGGTCCCGCCTGACCGTGCCTACCGAAAAGGTGGACCTCACCCGCCAGGTGAAGCAGAAGAGCGTCTTCGGAGGCCTGAAGAGGTTGTGCGGGAGCGTGCTGGGCGTCACGTCCCTGGGCTGGGGCCTCGAAGAGGAACCCTACACCGAAGACGTGGTTGACTTCGAGACCCTCGGACGCAAGGTCGGAAGCGAGCTCGCCGACTTCTCGTCGAGCTTCGCGCTATCCTGCCAGCACTCGCTCGACAACGTCAGCATGTGGTTCTCGAGACTCGCCAGGGAGGCCAGGACCCAGCTGTCGAGGTCCAGGCGGCAGGAGGAGCTCAGGAGGAGGATTGCCGGCAACGCCGAAGTGTTCAAGGATTTCGACGCGCTCCTGGCCGAGCTCATAGAAGCGTTCCCCGAGCTCCCGGAAGCTCCTGATTCCGTCCCCGCGACCGACTGGGACGGGCCTGGCCATGCAGCAGCCCCGAACTGGGCCCCGTCCGGGTCGGACTTCGAGACGGTCCGCGTGGCCCCGGCGGCGAGGGAGCTCGCCAGGCTCTGCATGACCGCCGGGGCCTCCGCGAGACTGTCCGCGAGAAACCACTATCTCTCCGAGTCGGGAATCGGGTCATCCGGGCGGGCCGTGGTGCTGGGGTGGGACTCCATGGAGACGGACTCCTTCCTTTCCAACTTCTGGTTCGACTACAACCCCGGAAGGGAGTTCGGGTTCGGGCGGCTGGCCGACAGGGACATCGGCGCCGAGCACGGAACCGTGCATGCCGTGCAGTTCCGGAGACCGTCTGCGGAGCTGCCGGAGCTGATCGTGCTTTTCGCCAGGAACAGCGCCACGGCCTCGAAAAGCCGATCTAAAGAGCACCTGATAGACTTTTCCCGGGTTCTGGACAATGCTGCCATGGCCGAGTCCTGCGTCTTCTACCTCATGGACGGCATGCAGCTGGGTGCGTCCGTCTCGACGCTCGCCGGCTCGCCCGGACTCGTGCGGTTCCTGATGACCAGCAGGCATCTGGTGCTGACGCTCCGCAGCTTCAGCCAATTCTCCTCCGGAACCCCGGACATGAAGAGCTTTGAGGATTTCGCGGAGTACCTGATTCTTGCCCGGAAGATCTTCGACAGGGACATCAGGCTACCCATAGGGTCGTTCATGGCCAACTGCACCGATCTCGGGATCTCGGTTCTGGGAGACCGTTTTTTCAAGGGCAATTTCCCGCTCAAGGCCGAAGACGATCCCTCCTTTTATGACATTTTCGGGAAAATCTCCGATCCGGCCCACTTCGGCTGGTTCCTTGGCGGCCTCCATAAGGCCAGGAAATCGGATCTCTCCGTATCCTGAACCGCTCCCGCTTCCGGCATCGGGACCAAGCCTGGCGCGGGGAACGGACGAATCCGGGGACGACGCGGGGGACGGGGCCGGGGGCGACATGACGGGCGGGAAGGGCGGCACGGCGTACTGGGACGGAGGCGGCATGATGGGCGGCAAGGCGGACAGGGACGGAGGCGACATGATGGGCGGCAAGGGCGGCAAGGCGGACAGGGACGGGGGCGACATGACGGACGGGAAGGGCGGCACGACCGC
>JAISEQ010000126.1 GCA_031264045.1 Deltaproteobacteria bacterium | reverse complement strand
CAATGCTTAATTTATGTCCGAGGCGATGGAATTCCAAGTTCATTACACTACACAATATCAACGATAAAACACAATAGAATGAATGGACTATAATTTTACTGTCTGTGAAGTGCCTTATTGGTGTAAAAGATATGAATTTTTTATCTTTCATTTGTTTGAAATTTAATTCAACATGATATTGCGCTCTATACGTTGAAACGATTTGTTCAGGCGACCAGTCATGTCTACTTGTAAAAATAATGGATTTCCCAAGAGTTTTAGTTTTTAAATTATCAAATTTTTTTTCAGATATATTGTATGAAAGTGAAAAGAATTTATCATCACGTGTTATTGAATAATCGAATATTTGTTGCATATATTCTCTATGCAATATATTTTTAACCATAGCTTCTATTGACTCTCTGGTATAATTTTTGCCTTTCCGAATTAATCCATCTTTACGTTGTTGTAGTTTACAAATGAGTTCATCAAATTCTATTGAACATTTCTGAATATTTTCATTGATGCCCCTCATCTGTGTTCGAAATAATTCTGGATTGTTTGTAACAATAACTGTTACAGAAATTCTATATTCTTCTTCGGTTGTTCGATAGGCGGTTGTCTCACCAAAACACTCCCCTTTAAGGGGTAAAAATTCGCTACTCGGAACTTCAAAGAGGTGACGACATTGGTTTTGTTTTAGACCACCAACAAAGTGAAATGATAAGGGATCATTTTCAAGTAACTTATCAAAATTTGAGGAAGAATTATTGCCTCTAACAAAGACTATCGTTATGTCAGTAGCCCCACAAATTTTTGAAGCTCTATCTTTTAGAGTTGCAATAATTTCAGAAAACCGTTTAGCATCATTAGTATTGCCTGGATATATTTCATGAAACAATGGTATGTTATGATCAGGTGACACCATTAAAGATAATCCAATTATCCTTAACTCTGATCTATGTTCTTTGCTATTCCCTCTTTTTGCCAGTGCAGATGGATTATCAGAATCAAAATAGGTAATAAAGTTTGTGTTATCAAACAATAAGCAATCAGTCCGAATGTCATAAATTTCTACAATTTTTGATACTATTTTGTCTTCAATTTCTCTGATTTGATCACTGTTTATCTGAGACATATTATTCCAAAAACCCTGGCTTGAAAGGTTATTTTCGTTTGCCAACGGGAATGACTTAGGCAAAACCGTCTTGTTAAACCAAGATTGGTGGAAAATATTTTACTGACAGGACCAACCGCCCGATTGATTGCAGCAAGTACAATCGAATCGCCAACTGGGAATCCTTGATGCCTCTTGTCGGTTGATTCATCGATGATAGTCCGGATACCAAGTCTCTCTGACAAGTCGAAAAGCCCGCTGACAGCCCCAAATTCCAACGGCTGAGAATATGTGGGATTTTCAGCTCCATTTGACTTACTCAATTCGACAGCGGAAATAATTTTTTTCAATAGAACCAAGGTAAATCTGGTTCACAACTTTTGATTTGCCATCGACCTTAGCCTTGTCAACGGCATAAAAATAATCGTGTCCGTTAATGCTTTTCTTTACCAAAAAAGTCATAAAATTCACCTACAGTTTGAACGTGCCCAACTATCGCCCTGGTTGGATGCAGGGGCTGACAGGTAATTTACCTCGGTGCCTTTCTCTAGATTTCTCTGAAGCCCTGTTACGGTCATCCGCCCTGGAATCCTACCTGAGGCTCAGCTCTGTAGGTTGCCACGGTGCTCAGTTCCCATTGGTCGTCATTCAGTTGGCTCGGTAACTCACCTGGTGACTTAGGCGACACAGATTAGGATAATGACAGAAAATCCTCTAAAATCAAGTAAATCTTAGAATAATTATTAGGTGACACATTATTTAGGCGCTAAGGTGTTGAAATCATTAGATATTTTTTTTGGCACTAGGCTAACTGCGAAACTCGGGCTAGATAAACCACATATATCTCTGACAATTGTAATGCCACCATGACCTAGAATTTGAGCCTCGTTAGCCGCAAACAGCCGTTTTTTGCCTCTCGTTCAGATGAGGCCAAATGTTCGTGAAACGAAGTGTCAAAGCATCGAGATCCACGGCACCTTCCTCAAGGAATCTACCATGGATAGAGACTATCACCTTTGGGCAAATATGTTAAGGTTTTTTTTCCCGCCGCCTTACAGTGACATAAAGGCTGTTGATGTCGATCGTTTCGGCCTTATGCCCCGAATCATGAAGAAGGATGCCGAGGTATCCAAAGCCTCCCTTGTTTCAGGACTAATGAAGGCCGGAAATTCCTGCGTCCGGCATCCGTTAGCGGGCGGCCAAGTTTAGCGGATGAGGCGGAGACATGGAAGCCTGGCGGAGGGGAGGTCCGCCTCACGCTGGACGCGTGCCGCTTAGTTATTTGAAAATTTTCGGTTTCAGCCTACGGAGTGGATAATTTACGATCACTGGAGGGGGGCAACTCACCTGCCATCGAGGCTGATCCTGTTGCATCGTCATTTCAAAAGGCAAGTGAACTCACCGCCAGTTAATTGATAGACATGGCCGCTGTTAAGGATCCGGGAGTTCCGAATTTCAAGACTGTATCATTGAGACAGGCTGTGCAAAAACTGACGTTCATGGTTTTCAACAGGAAATTCGCAGGGATCATCCTGCCGTACAAGTCTGTCAGCGCAAAAAGATAAAGGCAAACCTTATGCATGGGCAAATAAGTAATGTCAACTGCCTAGATTTTGTTTTTATGGTCAATATCAAGTTATTTCAACAGGTATGGGTATTTTTTCGAAAAATCTGTGTCGGGACTGCTGATGTTTGGTTTGGGGTATGCTGCCTCAAGACCAATCAAACCGTTGAGTCGCCTAGTTCCTTGTGGTTGATGGATATGATTTCCAAGTTAGTCAGTCGATTTTTTCTTCGTCAGGCTCAGTCAACGCCTCGCCTCCAGTTTCGGAGGCACCGTAAATTCCGGCAATGCCGGATTGGCGGACGCCGACTGTCCAGACGATCGGACTGCTCGTACGGAATTTCCCGGACCGTCTCCTCGGCACCGGCTCGATCTCCCCCTACGGCCTGAATTTGACTATCCAGCCGTCGCTGCCTCCCAGTTCACCGGGGCTGTTCTTGCCCCTGTCCTTGAGATCCCCGTCCTGCGAGTCGGTCACGCCTGCCGCCACGAGACTCTCGTCGGAAAGCACCGCGACGTCTGTGGCCCAATCCTCGGAGCTGCCTCCCAGATCCGCGCTCCACAGAGCCGTCCCGGTCACGGCATCGGCGGCTATCACGAGCATGTTCACCGTGCCCTCGTCGGCTGGGCCAGTCCCGGGCCTGCGCGTCCCTCCCGCCGCGAAAATCATCCCAGGCGCGGCGGTGGCGGAGTTCAGCCTCCCCTGGGGGACACCTTCCAGCACAGCATCAAAATGCGGTGTACCGTCCGTACCGGTCAGGAAGAGCCACGGGACCATCCAGTTCCCTTCGCCGGCCGTCAAGATGACGGAGCCGGCCCCGATGATCCCTGTCCCCGCTACGACGATCCCGCCGGGAGCCTTTGTGCCCGGCCCGTTAATCGGAGCTGTCCACAACGGCGTGCCGTCCGAACCCACGGCCTCCAGGGCTGTGGGTTCGCGGCGCTCGGCGTCATCCTCGACATAGGCAAGATACGCCGCATATGCCTTTTCGTCCGTACCCAGCGCCACAGTTGGCCATTCAGGCCCCTTGGGAAATCCTCGGCAGTACGACGACTTCACGGTCCCGTCGTAATCCGTCCGTGCCGCTATCATGACGGGGCCGCCCGGTGCCGTCTCGCAACGCTCTTCGGCATCGGAATTGTCCCTTCCCGTGCCCGCTATCATGATTCCGTCCCCGGACAGGGCGATCACGGCATCGGCCGACCACTCACGCTCGGGCAGGATCAGGCGAAGCCACTGGGTCTCGCCGTTTTCGTCCAGGCTGGCTGCCCAGGTCTTCAGCTCGCCTTCCCCGTTTCCTTCCTGGAAGTCACCGTCGGAAGACTCGGTTCCGCCCGCCACGATGTAGCCCCCGAAAGGCGCCTCAATGGCCGCCGACGCCCAGTCCTCCCTTGAGCCACCCAGCGAACGCTTCCACTGCAGGGTCCCGTCCCTGTCGATCTTCATCACCCATGCGTCCGACATCCCCTGGTTTCCCTCGGCGTCGCCGTCAGCGGACGTGCTCCGTCCCGCAGCTATCATTCCCCCGTCCGAGGTTGCCGACACGGATTCTAACTGGTCTGACCCAGTCCCGCCGAATGTCTTGGACCATACAACATGGGTCATGCCGTCTGCTTCCCGGTTTCCGGGCGCGGGCGGGGAGCCCCCTGGCCGCGCCTCCCCGGCACGGGAAGCGGTCTCCGGGACCTCGGCCGACAGCTCCCCCTCGGCCCGGGAAGCGGTCTCCGGGACATCGGCCGACAGCTCCTCGTCGGCCCGGGAAGCGGTCTCCGGGACATCTGCAGGCCGCGCGTCCTGGGCGAAGGCCGCCTGGGCGAGCGATAAGAGAAGCGCGGCAGCAGCGGACGCGGCGGCAAGCTGTATCCTTGGCCTCATGGGTTCTCCTTATTGGCATTCTTCTCGGCGGCGGGGCGCGGCCGACCGTTTCGTCGGGCCTTGGCCTTCGGGCGTCATTCGGTGCGAGCGGGGTTTTTCTGAGGTGAACGGCAAATTCGATTATACGTAATCGATCCGCTCCTGATCAAGCGGGCGCTTGTCCCCTCGTCCGCGTCTTCCCTGCGGCCTTTACCCGGTTTCCGTAGAAGGGGCTGACCCGGACTTCAGGAAAAGGTGCTCCGTGGGCGGAACCGGAACTGGCCTTTCCGATCCTCCGGAACCGTTTGCCGCCGGAGAATTGCCTTACGCCGATTGCAGTGCCCCTGACCGTGCGGGAAATCCCGCCTCGCCTCGCATGCCCCCCTGCGTCCCGCCCAATCCTCGGCCGCTTCCGGCACCCCGGCAGTCCCGCCCCGGTGCCGGGGTTCCGAGGGTCGCTTTTAGTCATTCCTTCAGGGGTTTTTTCGTCTATAATCGGGCTTCCCGGCCTGGCCCCGGCCCCCCCTCGGGCTTCCGGGGCCTTATGTTCCCTTCCGGGGCTACGGAACGTCCGGACCCCCCTGCCGCTCACGTGCCCCGGGCGGGCACCCGCTTCTTCGCCGGCCCTCGCTCCCGGGCCCTCCGGTCGTTTCCGGGCTCTCCCGCGCGGCCGTCGGGCATCGAGGCATCCCCGGTCCCGGTCGGCTTCGCTTCGCGCCCCCGGCCGGGCCGAATCCAGGAGACAAACGGTGGACTACTTCACATATATTAAAGGCGAACTCCATGCCGAGGGCGTCCCCGTCTCGGACGTTGCCAGGGAGGCCGGGACACCGGTCTTCATATACTCGGGGGGATCCTTCGCCTCCAGCCTCACGGGGCTTCGCGACGCCTTCGGAGTCACCCCCGTCCTGGTCTGCTACTCGGTAAAGGCCGCCTCCAACCTGGCGCTTCTTAAGAAGGTGGCGGATCTGGGCATGGGCGCGGACATAGTGTCCGGGGGGGAGCTCTACCGGGCGCTCAGGGCCGGCATCCCCGCCTCCAGGGTGGTCTTTTCCGGGGTGGGCAAGACAGGCAGGGAGATGGCGGAGGCCCTGGACGCCGGCATAATGATGTTCAACCTGGAGTCCCTCGCCGAAATGGAGCTCCTCGCCAGGGTGGCCTCGGAGAGGGGGAGGACGGCGCCGGTATCCCTGAGGGTCAACCCCGATGTGGATCCCGGCACGCACCCTTACGTGGCGACTGGCCTCAGGGAGTCCAAGTTCGGGATACCCTGGGGGGAGGCGCGGGAGGCTGCCAGGCTCGCTCTGTCCATGCCGTCCCTGAGCCTCGTGGGCCTCGACTGCCACATCGGGAGCCAGCTCACCTCCGCCGTGCCCTTCTCGGACGCGGTGGCCAAGCTCTCGGGGCTTGTTTCCGATTTGCGCTCGTCAGGGGCCTCCGTCCGCTATCTGGACGTGGGGGGAGGGCTCGGCATAACGTACCATGACGAGTCCCCACCGAGCCCCACCGAGTACGCCGCCGCCGTCACCGGGGCCGCCGGGGGCATAGGAGGGGTCACCCTGGTCCTGGAGCCCGGCAGATCCGCAGTTGGGAACTCCTGCGTCATGCTTGCCAGGGTTCTCTATATTAAAAGGACACCGGCCAGGACCTTCGTCATCGTGGACGCGGCCATGAACGATCTCGTCCGCCCCAGCCTCTACGGGGCATACCACGGGATCCGGCCCGTCTCGGAACCTTCCGGAGGCGCGCCCCTCTCCAGGGTCTCGGTCGTGGGCCCGGTCTGCGAGTCCGGGGACTTCCTGGCAAGGGACAGGGAGCTCCCCCCCCTCGCTTCCGGGGATCTGATAGCCGTCTTCGGGGCGGGGGCCTACGGCTTCTCCATGAGCTCCAACTACAACTCCCGCCCCCGGGCGGCCGAGGTCCTGGCCGAGGGGTCCTCCTGGCGTACCGTGAGGGCCAGGGAGAGCTACGAGGACCTCGCGAGGGGAGAGTCTCTTTGAAAAAAAGAGATTATCCTGTATAATCATTCCCTGTTCGGCGGCCCGGGGGAGCTTTCCCGTGGCCGCCCGCGCGGGCCCCCTGGCCCTCCGCGCACCGGCGGCTCCCCCGTCCCCCACGGCCTTCCCGCCTCCGTTACTGCCACCTTCCCCGGACATCCCCCGACTTCGGAGGCTTTTCGGGGGGCATCCGGAGGCATCCTTCCGGAGGTCCCCCCCCTTCCCGAAGCCTCCGGCTTCCTTCCGCGGGCCGGGTGCTTCCCCCGGGGGGGATGGCCTTCTCCCGGCCCACCCGGGTCAACCCGGACGGCCCGATCCCGCGCCATCCTGCCTTCAAGTTCCGCAAGCCTTCCCAGACCTCCGTGCCCGGGGGCCCCGAGCGGCCCAGCGGGGGCCCGGAGAACGCCGCATAAGGGTTCCGGATCCCGACATGAATCCGTGCCCCCTCCTTTTCGGGCCGCAAGGCCGTCCATTCGGCCTCGCGGCCGTCCTGTCATACCCTCCGGCGGAGCCTCTGCCGGACCCCGGCCCTGCCCCCGGGCCGATTTTCCGGAGCCTGCCTCCGGTCCAGCCGCCCTCTGCCGTAAACCTGCGGGCCTTCCCGGCCCCCCAGCCGCAAGGCTTTCCCGGCCCCGGCCTCCCGCCGCGGGCTCCCGCCCCACGGTCCCTGAGGCTTCGGGGTGCCTGCCGCGGTGCCCTTGGCCAGCGGCCCCGGGCCTGTGTGCCCGCCCGCGCCCCCGCGCCCCCGCGGCATGGAGGCCTGAAGGTGCGCGGCGGCGCACGGCCTTCCGCCCGGACGGGGGACAGCCCCCGCACACGGCCCCCGGTCCCGGGGGCGCCCCTCGGTCTCGCGGGCCTCCGGGGCCGGGCATCTTCCGCCGCTTCCGGCAACCGGAGGCTGCGGGTCCCAGGGCACGGGGCCGCGTCTGGCCCCCGGGAGCCGGGGGACCCCGAGAGGAACCTTTTAAACCAATGGAACAGCTGAGCTTCTTCAAATACAGTGGGCACGGAAACGACTTCGTCATAATAGACAACTGGGAGGGGCACGTGTCCGAGAGCGATCTGGCCAAGAAGGCCAGGTTGCTCTCCCGGCCCAAATTCGGAATAGGGGCCGACGGGGTGGTCTACATAGCGGCGGGCCCCGATGATGTGGATTTCGCGGTCAGGTTCTTCAACGCCGATGGCACCGAGGCAGACATGTGCGGGAACGCCTCCCGCTGTGCCGCCCACCTGGCCTACGCGCTCTCCATCGCGGGCGACAAGATGGTCATCCACACCAACGCCGGGGCCATCACGGCCGAGGTGCAGAACTCGCTCGTCCGGGTGAGCCTGCCCGTCACCGGCCGGGGCGAGGGCGTCGCGATGGTTGAGGTGGACGGCTTCAACCAGACCTACCACCGGATAAACACCGGGGTGTCGCATGCCGTCACCTGGGTGACTGACCTGGAGGCCGTGAACGTGCCCAAAATCGGCCGCGCGGTCCGCCGCCATGTGAGCTTCCACCCCGGCGCGAACGTCGACTTCGTGCAGATCATGGGAGGCGACACGATAGCCGTGCGCACCTTCGAGAAGGGCGTGGAGGACGAGACACTGGCCTGCGGCACCGGCTGCACGGCCGCCGCGCTCCTCTCCGCCCGCAACGGCTACGTCCACGGCCCCAGGATAGTGTGCAAGACCAGAGGCGGCGAGGATCTTATTGTCCGCTGGGACGGGGATCCCGCTGCCCCCACCACCGTCTACCTGGAGGGCCAGGTGCGGCATACCTTCTCCGGGCAGACCGGCCCGGACGTTTTGAAAGTTTCAAGGAGAGGGCAGGGCCAATGACCCAGACTTCCCGAGAGTCCCGGATGTTCAGAGGTGTGATCCCCGCCATGGTCACCCCCTTCAGGGACGGAGCCGTGGACGAAGAGGCGTTCCGGCGCCACATAGACTTCCTCATAGCTTCGGGCGTCCATGCCGTGCTCCCCTGCGGGACCACGGGAGAGTCGCCCACGCTCACCCATTCCGAGCACGGCCGGGTGATAGAGATAGCCGTGGACGAGGCCAGGGGCCGGGTTCCCGTCCTGGCAGGCACTGGCTCCAACTCCACCCGCGAGGCGGTGGAGATGAGCGTGCATGCCAAAAAGGCCGGGGCGGACGGTCTCCTCCTAGTCTCACCCTACTACAACAAGCCCACCCAGGAGGGGCTGTACAGGCACTTCACCGCCGTGGCGAGGGAGGCGCCGCTTCCCGTAATCCTCTACAACATCCCGGGCCGCTGCTCGGTGGAGATCCTCCCCGAGACCGTGGCCAGGCTCGCGAAGCTTCCGGAGTTCGTGGGTGTGAAGGAGGCTACGGGCGACCTGAACAAGATGATAAGGGTGATTGAGCTCTGCGGCCCCGACTTCCTGGTCACCTCGGGCGACGACGGGCTCACACTCCCGCTTCTCTCCGTCGGGGGAGGCGGCGTCATATCGGTAGCCGCGAACCTTGTTCCGGCCGAGCTCGTGCGGTTCTGGAACCTGTGGGAGTCGGGGGATCTGGCGGGCGCGCGGGCCCTCTTCTTCAGGCTCCTGCCGCTGTTCAGGACTCTTTTCCTGGAGACCAACCCGATACCAGTAAAGCACGCCCTGTATCTTGCCGGCAGGATGGGTCCGGAGACCAGGCTGCCCCTGACCGAACCTTCCGCCGCCGTTGCCGACAAGCTGAAGGCCCTCGTGGCCGAGTGGGGGGCCGCCGCATGACGAAACCCACACCCGTCTCCGTCTGCGGGGCGGCCGGTCGCATGGGCCAGCGCCTGGTGCAGCTGGTGGCCGAGAACCCCGAGCTGGCCCTGGCCGGGGCCGTGGACCGCCGCGACAGCCCCTTCCTTGGACTGGACGCGGGGCACATCGCGGGCGTCGGTACCCTCGGCGTGAACGTGGCCGATGACTTCGGCCCCGCCGCAGCCGCATCCAGGGTCTATCTGGACTTCTCCAGTCCGGAAGGCGCGGAGGAACACGTGCTGACTGCTGCGAGGACCGGCACCGCGGCCGTCATAGGAGTGACCGCCCTCTCCGAGAAGGCCACGGCGGTCATAAGGGAGGCGGCGGAGACCATACCCGTGGTCCTCGCCCCCAACATGAGCTTCGGCGTGAACCTCATGTACCGCATAGCGGCCGAGGCCGCTTCGGTGCTCGGACCCGACTATGAGATGGAGATAGTTGAGTCCCATCACGACCGCAAGAAGGACGCCCCCAGCGGCACGGCCCTCGCCCTGCTTGACCGGCTTGCGGCAGCCCGGGGCCTTGACCCCGCCGCCTGCGCGGTATACGGCCGCCACGGCACCCCCGGTGCCAGGCCCCGCAACGAGATAGGCGTGCATGCCGTCCGCGGCGGCGAGATCGTGGGCACCCACACGGTGATCTTCGCCGGTCCGGGCGAGGTGCTTGAGATCACCCACCGCGCCCAGAGCCGGGATGCCCTGGCCGGAGGGGCCATCAGGGCCGCCGTCTGGATCCGCGGGAAGCAGCCCGGACTGTACTCCTTCGGGGACGTCCTGGGGCTCACGGGCTGACCGGGACGGCTCCCCCGGCGCGTTAACAGCCGGTTCGGCGGGGACGCCTGGGCCGCAGATGCCGGACGGCATGGTTCCGGAAGACCTGGGAATAGGTCTGCAGGTTCGGCGGGTGAGGCCGGAGCCACCGGCTCCGGGGCCGGGCGGAAGGGATGCCGGAGGGGCGGGATCCCTGGAGGCGGGACGGCCCTTGAAGTTGAAGACTGGCCCTCGGGCGGCCTGGCCGCCGGCAGGCCTACGGAGGACAAGGTTATGACAGCTGTGCCGGGCCGCCCGGGGATCGTCCGGGCCTGTGCCGCTGCGGTCCTTGCCGCGGTCGCCCTCGCCATGGGCGGGTGCGTGCTCACGATGCCCCAGTCTTTCCTGAAGCAGAGGAACGTCGATCAGGGCGTCATCCCCGTCCTGAACGGGCGCTGGCAGGACCAGGAGGGCGCCCAGCTCACCGTCACCCCGGTGAAGGGCTCCAACAACACCTTCACGGTCGTCTCCGGCAAGAAGGAGGGCTCTCTCCAGGTCACCGTCGAGAGGCTGGATTCCGAGCACTTCATACTGCAGGTGGCCCCCTCCGACGGGAAGGGAGTGTTCCTCACCATAGCCGAGATCTCCGACAGGCGGGTGACCATCTACACCTATCCCGATACCCTGGCTGACCTGAAGAAGGCCGGCGCGGCCAACGGGGTCACCATCTCCGAAAACGGGCTCATCACGAAATACACCTCCGCCCAGGGCATCATCGCCTTCTTCAGGGGCATGTCGTCCCTGCCCGGGCACAAGGATTTCACGCTTACCAAGAAGTAGCAGGTAGCCCCTCAGGCGGGGCCGCTGCGCCTGTAGCTCAATGGATAGAGCAACAGCCTTCTAAGCTGAAGGTTGAAGGTTCGAGTCCTTCCAGGCGCGCCATTTTTTTGACATAGTTCCCGAGAACGTCTTCAGCAAGCGGAAAACCCGCCCGGGTCCTGGACTTGGGCGGGTTTCGCTTTCCGTGGATTTCCGGGGAAAAGCGAGGACATCCGGAACCTGAAGCAGTACAGCCGGCAGTATAATGCGACAGGAGGCCGCTTATGCTGTCGGAAACTCTGATACGGAGTCAGAAGGCGGGATTGAGGCCGATCCTGCTATTTGACGTGATCAGGCGAGTTCTCTAACTCGAAGTTCATCCGAACGGGGCAAGTACCGGAGAGTCCGGGACGCTTTCAACGGGAAGGGGCCATTGAAAGCTTCTGGAACATATCCTTCCGTCGGGCTCAGGGAAGCCGGGGAGAAGGCCGCCCCTTTCTTCAAGAAAGAGCTTCGAGACGGAAAGCTTCCCGTCAAGGTTACGGGGGACACATTCAGGGAAGTCGCCGAGGAGTGGGCGGAGAAGTTTTTCCATACCGCCTCACAGCAGGAATCGTGAGGTTGCGCATGTTTCTTAACGAGACGATATATCCCCAGACAGGACATATGCGTATAGGTGACATTTCTGCCAGTACGGTCCTCCATCAGATCATCCGTCCGGTGGAGGACAGGCTCCCCGTTTTTCTCCGGGCTTTTCCGGATAGGAGAGGGCGCTCTCACACTGAGTCGGCTCAGGGGCGGGGTCAGGGGCGGCGGTGAGGGCGTTCGCTCGAGGGCGGCTCATGGGTGCGGGTCCAGGGGCCCGGGGAGGGCTTTCTCCTGGAGGCGTGTCAGGGGCCGGGAGGGGAGGGAGGGGAGCGGCAGGGGGATGGGCGGCTCTTGAGGGGAGTGTTTCGGCCGGATATGCCGGTACAGCTTGATGAGTGGATAATGGTAAAAACCTAATCATCCTGGCGCTTTAGTTTCGATTCTGATTCATTTTGAGGAGTGCGGCGCGGGTCTCGGAAGGGAGAGTTGGGGTTCCGGTCCTGTGTTTCGAACCGTCAGCCTCCGTTGCCATCGGGTCTGCGATCAAAGCTTGCCGCTGACCTTGCGATCTCGGTTGAGGGAAGTTTATAACTTTTGTACTGATTTTCGGATCAATTTCTTGCAATTCGTAATTATTTTTCTTGCAATTCTTCAATTTTTTAGGCTGGCATCTCTTGTCCGGAGTGCCGTTCGGAAGATGTGATCCCCGGAGGGGCCGGAACTGGGTGATGTGGACGAGGCTTTTCTGCCCGGGTTATTATTCGGAAAACTGTCAAGCGAGTGACGGCACAGGTTTCCGGAGGTTGGTTCGGTCGGAGAAGCTCAGGCGGTCAAGTTGGGGGGATTCTGGCGGAAAGCCACGCATCCGCCAGGCCGTCCTGGAGACCCTGGGAAGGTCGTGACCGGGACAAGTCCGGTGGGAATTGTCCCGTTAGGCACGGGTGCCGGATACCGATTGTTCTTTATGCTGCAAGGATTCGGTATGCGGCAAGGCTTCTGGTATAATCTTTGATGAAATTTCCAAGGCATTTTGACCGTTCTTTGACACTATTGTGTTAGTCGGATTGTTATGTTATATCAGTTCCAAAGTTTAAAACTCGCGGCTTGCGTCTGAAAGGAGAAACATGGCCAACATTTTGAAGACCCGGCTGACCCGGCGCCGGCAGGAACTCGGCATGACCCAGCGCAACCTGGCCAAGAAAATTGGACGAGTACCTACAACCATCTCGTCCTATGAGTCTGGCCACCGCGAGCCATCCCTTGACACCCTCATCCGGATGGCTAAGGTGCTGAACTGCTCCGTTGACTGGCTCCTGGGCGTGGACGTACCTGTCAAGGAATCGTCAAAGGCCCCGGCTTGGACCTGCCCGATCATGGAGGACCTGGTCGGCCTCAAGAGACCCAACGATCAGAGGCTCGTAAAGACCGTGGTGAAGGTCCTGGTGAAGTCGCTCTCGCAGCTTTAGATCCGCTCTCCCTGCTTTACCGGGTCAGTCCAAAGGTCCCGCCCGGCTTCGGCATCTCGCAGACGCGGGGAGCACGAGGCCGAACGGAAGGCCTGCGAGGCGGCACCGGGACCTCCAGGCGGACTGGGCGAGGGTTGGCGGACACCTCCGTCCCGGGTCAGTCCGTTGAGGTCGTCCCGGCTCGCCGGAACCGGCATGGTCAGGCACATGTCTTGTCCGGCACCGGACTCCGCTCGAGACCTCGCCGCCTTCGGAAGGTCCTCCGAATCCCTTCCGCGCCCCGTCCGGCCCTGCCGCCGTGACATGCGCGGCAGCCCTGCGGCGGCGCCAGACGGACTCGAGGCGCGCCCGGAACCCATTTTTTCCCTTTTCCACCCCCTCCGTCCGGCTCTGGCCAACGCCTATAGCCGCTGCATCCCGCCCGGCGTAGGTCTTGAACAATCCCCGCTGCCTGGAGCTGCCTTCCCAGGCCCCGTCGGCCTCCTCCTGGGCAAGCGGTTCGCCGTTCATCTCAGTTTTGACAGACGGTTTCGGGGAATCCCTTTCGGCACTGATCTTGCGGCGTTCGCTTCTGCCGAGCCGGCAGATTGCCTCCAGCCCCGCACCGCACGTTTTCACGGTCCAGTGACTGCCGCGTGGTTTTGTGTCGGTCGAGGAGCCTAAACTCGCGGTCTCATGCCCCCCGGGCGCACTCGAGAGATGTCGACAGCAGACCCTCTGGAACCTCGGAAAGTTGTCGGCATTGGCATGAGGAAGAGACTGCGGACTTGCTCCCTCGGCAACCTCCTGACAGGGATCCCCGGACAGGGCAGAGGCTCCGTACCGGGCTCCCGGACATGAAAATGCTCCTGACAGGGCTTCCCCGGACCGGGCAGAGGCTCCGTTCCGGGCTCCCGGACAGGAAAATGCTCCTGACAGGGCTTCCCCGAACCGTGCAGAGGTCCCGTTCCTGGCTCCCGGACAGGAAAATGCTCCTGACAGGGCTTCCCCGGACTGGGCAGTGGTCCCGTTCCTGGTTCCCGGACAGGAAAATGCTCCTGACCGGGTTTCCCAGGACCGGGCAGAGGCTCCGTACCGGGCTCCCGGACAGGAAAATGCTCCTGATAGGGATCCCAGGACCGGGCAGATGCTCCGGACCGGCTGAAAGGGTCTGGGATTCAAGCGCGGCAGTTCCCAGGGAGCCGGCCCTCTCCGGCCCGGTCGCCGCTGGGCATGGGTGTCGGTCCCGGGATGTCGAAAATCGGTATCGTCCGATCTGTGAGATTGTAAGGGAATTCATAAGGTTGATTCCACTGCGAAAACTCACCCCTCCCCAAATGAGAGGGTGAACTCTATACGTCCCCGGCATCGAAAGCACCTGTATTTAAGCCAAATCCTCGTCATTTCGCGCAACCCTTGCCTAAGCACTTTGGCCTCTGAAAGGTCAAGTGAGGGGTTTTCGCAGTGGAATCAAGGTTTTGG
>JAISEQ010000105.1 GCA_031264045.1 Deltaproteobacteria bacterium | reverse complement strand
TCCGTTTGCCGGGGATCGCTCGCGAAAAGAACCGCAGGACATGCGGGGTTAGCCCGGACGCTGATCTGGCGGGCCTGAGACGGCATACGGGAAGCCCCTGGGCTTTAGCCCGGGGTATGTCACCCGAATATCTCTATGGCATGCCCAGCGGACTGTTCTCCGGGAAATCACCGCCAAACTCAGATAAATTTTGAGAGACAGCATCAATATTAATGCAAAATATTGACTGGCTGTTGAGGCAACGATCCTCCGGGAATCTCCCGGAGATTCACCGACAGTCCCGAAAGCGCCTGAATCTTTCGAAAACTGACGGCAGGGATGCTTGAGAGAAGAAATCCGAAGATTTATCCGACTGAAAGACCCGCCCTTCCTTGCCCGCCTTACACTGGCTCCTATGACCACACACCCAGATTTTTGGCCTGCCCCTCAGGCATATGATCCGCCTGCCATTGAGCGAACGGGTACTCAGGCAACTGCCGCAACTCACCCAAATTCCGTAAAAGTTCAGTGGAAGGACTCGGGCCGCAAGCAACCGAGTCAGGCACTGGATCTGATCAACCTGCCCTGCCCTGCTCGGCTAGGGGCTGAAGCCCCGATGGAAAGCCGGCCGAGGCTCGAATTCCTGGCAGTGTTCTGCCGTCCATCGAAGGCGGACTGCCGGACTGCTCGGATGCCGAACATGAAAACCCGGTCTGCGTGATTCCGCACCGTCAAGAGCCGTCCGGCCAGTCCCACGGCCCCTTTGCTCAAACATGACCCTTCGCCCAGGCAGGACAGTTTGACCCGGGTCAAGGGCCTATGATATTGAGAAAATCAGTTGATTCCAACCATCCGCCTGAATCCCCCCTCACCCGTGTGCCGGGATGCCGAAATGCCGCCCCTGAACAAATTCCAGAGAAATCTCCTGGAAGCAGCCGTACGCGATGCCAGACGCTGCGCCGAGGACGGGGCACGGGCCGCCCTGGGCTACCTTGGAGTCGCCCAAGCATCTCCGCCGGGCTTCCTGAACGAGAAGCAGCAGGAGCTCCGGAAACTGCTGAAGATTCACGGCGAGCAGCTTGGGGACAGCGTCAACCCCGACAGGACACAGGCGACTGATCTGCTGACCGAGGAGATCGCCTATGAGCACTGGCACCGGATGCTGTTCGCGAAATTCCTGGAGGAAAACGGTCTTCTGATGTACACCGGCCATGGGAACACCGTTCCGGTCACCCTTGAGGAGTGCGAGGAGCTGGCCTCCGACGAGGAGGAACCGGCGGCGAGCGGATGGGAGCTCGCCGCAAGATGCGCCGCCAGGATGCTTCCGCAGATTTTCCGCACCGGATCGCCCGTGTTCAGGGTAGTCTTCCCCCCCGAGCATCGCCAGGGCCTCGAGAAGGCCATAGCGGCCCTGACGCCCGAGATCTTCGCCGCACAGGACGCGAGCGGCTGGATCTACCAGGACTGGCAAACAAAGAGGAAGGCCGAGTTCAACGCCTCAGGGGACAAGATTGGGGCACGAGAGCTCCCGGCTGTCACGCAGCTCTTCACCGACGAATATCTGGTGGAATTCCTCCTGGACAACTCCCTGGGAGCGTGGTGGGCCGCGCGGAGGCTGTCGGAATCCGATCTGGCCGAGGCGGCGGACGAGGAAGAGCTGCGGCATCGGGCCGGCCTGGCCGGTGTCCCACTCAACTACCTGCGTTTCGTGAAGGACTGGGACGGCCCCTGGACGCCTGCCGCCGGCTCATTCGACGGCTGGCCTGAAAATCTCGCAGACTTCAGGCTGCTTGACCCCTGCTGCGGGTCAGGGCACTTCCTAACTGCGGCGTTCCGCATGCTTGTCCCGATGCGTATGGAGAGGGAAAACCTTTCGGCTTCCGAGGCCGTCGACGCCGTGTTGAAAGAAAACATACACGGTCTCGAGCTTGACCGCCGATGCGTCGAGATGGCCGCTTTCACGCTGGCCATGGCGGCATGGACGTATCCCGGCACGGGCGGATACAGACCGCTGCCGGAGCTTGACGTCGCATGCTCCGGCGTCCCGGTCAACGCGGACGCCGGGGACTGGGCGGCCATCGCGAAGGACGACACCGCAACTCGGAATGCGATCGTCAGGCTTCACGGCCAGTTCGGAGAAGCGTCAAACCTCGGCAGCCTCATAGACCCGGCAAGAGATCTGGGGGACAGCCGGCTGTTCGGGGCTGGCCGGGAATCCGTCCTCTCCGTACTCGACAGGGCCGTTACGGAGGACAGGGGGGAACTGAAATCGGAAACGGCCATCTTCGCGCATGGGGCCGCCAAGGCCGCCGCTGTCCTCGCCGGAACATATCACCTGATCGCCACCAATGTTCCGTACCTAGCTGGCGGAAAACATTCCAAAAAACTCAAGGAGCACTGCAGGCAGTATTATCCCGAAGCCAAAGCCGATCTCGCAACGGTTTTTCTCGAGCGCTGCTTGAAATTCTGTACCGAAGGCGGAACAGTTTCCGCAGTCACGCCGCAAAACTGGCTATCCCTTACGAGCTATGCGAAGTTCCGCATCAAACTCCTGGAAAATTTTTCTTGGCGGTTATTGGCGCGTCTCGGTCCGGGGGCTTTCGAGGCCATTTCGGGAGAGGTGATGAAGGCCATATTGATTGTCATAAGCCGACAACTGCCTGGAGACGCCCATCCCGCAACAGTGACGGATGATCCGGCCGAACACGCATTTCGCGTTATCGACGTGTCGGGGCTAAAAGGCACAGCCGAAAAATCCAAAGCGCTTGCCGGAACCGAAATCGCAAGCATCGGTCAGGCCAGACAGCTGAAGAATCCGGACGCCAGGGTTTCGGCGGAAGAACTCAGTTCAGACAAGCTGCTCGGGACGGTGGCCGACGGCCTCGTGGGACTCCAGACCGGCGATGATCCGAGGCTTTCCATGACATTTTGGGAAATGTCCGGAAAGGATAATGGCATCTGGGAATTCATGCAGGGAAGTTCCGTCAGTTCCGATGAATTTACCGGACAATCATGGGTGGTCCGCTGGGAAGGAGGGAGCGGGCCGCTCTTTTCCGCGCCATATTCTCGCCCCGCCCAAGGGCTCAAGGCGGTAGGCAAGGAAGGAATCGCTCTGAACAGGATGGGGCAAATCATCCCGTTCCGATTTTCAAAGGAACGGTTCCACCAAAACATCGCGGTCATTCTCCCGAAAGACAGCGCTCTAGTCCCTGCGATCCTTTGCTATTGCTCATCTCAGGAATACCCAGAGTCCATAAGGGCAATAGATCAAAAACTGAACGTCACAAACTCCACGCTTGTCAAAGTCCCTTTCGATATAGAACGCTGGACAGAAATCGCGAAGGAGCGCTTCCCGAACGGTCTCCCAGCCCCGTATTCGGACGATCCCACCCAGTGGATATTTCACGGCCATCCTTGCGGATCGGTCGTTTGGGACAAAACCGCCGGACGCATCGCGCACGGGCCGCTGCGGACCGACGGAGGCGTGCTCCAGGTGGCGGTCGCGCGTCTCCTCGGATACCGCTGGCCCGCCGAGCTTGACGCGGAGATGGAGCTCGCCCGCGAGCAACGCGAATGGATCGGCCGGTGCGGCGACCTGGCAAAGTTCGTGGCCGGCGACGGCATAGTCACCGTCCCGGCGGTGAAGGGCGAGGCAGCGGCGAAGGACCGGGTTCTGGACATGCTGACTGCCTCCTACGGCAACGGCTGGTCCAACAAGGTCATGTCCCGGCTTCTGGCCGACTCCGATCACGCCGGAGGCGACCTCGAGTCCTGGCTGAGGGACAAGTTCTTCTCCCAGCACTGCAGACTTTTCCGGAACCGGCCTTTCATCTGGCAGATCTGGGACGGCCTCAGGAACGGCTTCTCCGCCCTGGTCAACTGCCACAAGCTGGATCGGCAACTTTTGGAAAGTCTCACGTACACGTATCTGGGCGACTGGATCGTCCGTCAGAAGCACGCCCTGAAAGGCGGCGGCACCGGCGCCGAAGGGGCACGGGAACGCCTGGACGCAGCCGAGTCCCTCCAGAAGAGGCTGGAGGCGATTCACGACGGGGAAGCCCCCTACGACATCTTCGTGAGGTGGAAGCCCCTGGACCGGCAGCCCATAGGATGGAACCCGGACATCAACGACGGGGTGCGCCTGAACATCCGCCCCTTCATGATGCCGCCGGACGTGGGCAGGAAGGATGCGGGAATTCTTCGGGACAGGCCTAACGTGTCCTGGGGCAAAGACCGGGGGAAGGATTCCGAGTCGGCCCCCTGGTACCGCGCCGACGGGGGGGAGCGCATAAACGGCCGTCACTTGAAGCTTGCGGAGAAGGAGAAGTCGCGGTCCTGACTTTTCCGCAAGCCTCTCCCCTCCGCCGGACCCTTGCCCGTGCCAGGCGCCGCGAGCCGGACGGCCCTTCGAAGCTCCTCCCGGACTGCTTCCGGGCTGACTGCTTCCGGGCTGACTGCTTCCGGACTGACTGCTTCCGGACTGATTCCGGACGATCCGGTGCTGTCATGACGGCCTCAAGGCTACCCGGCGGCCGCTGGCAGGGTCAACGCCCACGGCACCGCCAGAGATGATGCGGCCGCCGGCCCCGACGAGCCGGAGGCCGGACGTGCCGGAACACGGTCCCGCACGGAGATGCAGTTGCCGCCATCACGAACCGGTACCCGGAACGGTTTTCCGGGATTCCCGAAGAACCTCTTCGGGGAAGGCCGACGGCATCGCGGTTACACACCAGCCGCGCCCCGGTTTCCGGCCCGGAAGCCCGGACGGCCGGGAGATCCCGGGAGCGGAGGTGTCCTGGCGGATAAAAGCTTCACATGCTTAATGTAACACGTTCATAATACTGATTTTTCATATTCCCGATCCCCCGAGCTGGCAACCATGGAAGAGACGGACGCCTGCCCGGGAGCGGAACGCGCGATGGATGCAGGCCGTCCCCGAGACGACCGGCCTGGACAGTCCTCAGCACAGTGAATCGCACGGACGGAAGGGAAAGCGGACAGACGGGGGGGCAGGACATCCCGGCCTTCCCGGAGATGCACGTTCCCGACAGGCAGGGACCGCCATCGGGTAGAGACGCGGGAGACGTCACCGTCGAGGAACAGGCGGTGATTACGTTACTTCCTCTCCGGAAGGAGCAAAAATACCGGAACCAAGCCGAATGAACGGCCCGGCCCGCCTTAAGGCCAGGCTGAAGGAAAGCTCGCGCGGCAGGAGAAAACCGCAGGCACCGCTCGAGGAGCGCCGGAAAATGACATGCCCAGCGGGGCAGGCGTCACTCGGAAAGGGTCTTTTCCCGTCCGGCTGTCGCCGGTGCATTCGGGTCAGGGATTCCCGTGTCGCCCGGAGCTTCCGCCGACAGGCGGCGGTTCCGTCTTTGAGAGGAAGCAAGATGTCTCGGACGTCCGAATCTTGCGAATTCCACCCGCAAATCGGTGAGTATCTCAAACATTTTATCAATCTTGGTTTCAAGCACCGCTAACCTGGTTTCAACCACCGCTAACCTGGTTTCAACACCCGATAACCTGGTTTCAACATCCGATATCCTGGTTTCAACCACCGCTATCCTGGTTTCAACCACCGCTACCCTTCCATACACGGATTTGGAAAAAATGATGAGAAAAGCCACAAGAAACGCAGCAATAATACCAGCTAATATGCCGATGAACCACTTCAAATTTGCGAATCCCTCTGACAAGACATCCATCCGACCGGACAAAGCAGTCATTTGAGCGAACAGGGCATCCAACGATACAACAGTTGCATTGGGAGTCTGCGCTCCTGAGGCGGACCGCACCCCGGGGGCCGTTATCCCGGGATTCCCCCCTCCTGCGGCGGCCTGCTCCACGGGCTCCGTCGCCTGGGGATCCCTGGGAAAAAGATCCGGCCCGTCCGTCGACAGCGAGCCGCCGGGAGCATTTCCGTTGGACGCCGCATCGTCCTGTGCCCAACCGGCGGGGGCAGCCGCGAAAACGGCAGCGATTATCGCGATGGCCCACACGGACAACGCGAGACGACAGGATGCCAATCTCGATAACGGAGCTTTCGCGGGAGCCTTTCCGCAGGCGGCGGCCAGGACCCCTCGCCCGGATATCCGAAAAGCCGTGGGGACGGGAGCCGGCTCGCCATTGAGCGGATGGCTGCTGAAAACGTCACCGACAGGCATCGTTTCGCTCCGCTCCCTGATACCGGCCGCGACTCCGCGCGGCACCTCGGGATTTTCGGGTTTGCTTCCGGACATGGACGGGAAACCTCCTGACTACAGATATTACCATAACGTTCCTCCATAGGGGAAGGAGCGCGAGGCGCACCGGGTGCCCGGGTATCCTGCCTCCGGAGGAACGGGGAAGCTCCGGGGCACTTCCGCGGGAAAGGGCAGGTCCGCACCACCTGACGGTCGGTCGGGGCCGGAGGGCTTGGAGAGCCCGGCGGAACCGAACGGTTCCATTTAGAGAAATCTGCAGAAACCGAAGAGGAAGTGTCAGGTGCGGCCTGCCGACATCCGCAGCAGCGCATGGACGCCCGCTCCGGCGGGGCAACGGGCATTTACGGCTTCAGACCACTTTCGAAGGCGCTCCGGGCATCTTCAGTCCCCGGCCCCGGAACGGCCGTCCCCTTCACCTTCCGGGGTGATTCCGGCGGGGACGACAGCCGTCCCCGCAGAACGTGCGCCGCCGATGCCGCTTCCGTCCTCCCAGGCCCCGGCCAGACCGATGCCCGCCGGTCCGGCCAGAACCTCACCCGATTCCCCGGAGGCAGCGGAGGCAGCGGAGGGGCCGACGTCGGGGACGGAGACCTGCGGGCCCGCCCGCAAAAAAGCCGTCCGGGCGTCCGCCCAGGCGGCGCAATTGAATAAGCTTTGGGCAGTCCGGACGAAAAACAGGACTGATAGCGGTTAAACCGTTGATTTCAACGATAGCTGTTAAACCGTTGATTTCATAGAATAAAATCTGAGGGATGCCGGACTCGGCCCGACTTTGACGTCGGCGGCCCAAAGGGGGGAAGCTCTGCCCCGGTCCAAATCATAGGGCCAATGTCCGAATCAGAGCCCCTGTCCCGCGAGGGAGGCACGGGGCGGAGAACAGCCCACGACATGTCCATGATGCAATGTTTATGAAAAGTTTATTTGAAACTTTTGTGCATTTCAGCAACATCCATATCCAATTCAACAGGATGAAATACTGCTTTAAGTCTCAAAGTCTATTTTAAAAATCTATGCATGTTTTTAATTTCGGATTAACACTTTCAAAATGCTGCTTCCGTTCACTTTTCCGGCCGGCTCCGGCACCCCCAACGCCGACCGGCACCTGGCGGCCCTTCCGGAAGTCCGGCTCCGGCACCCCCAACGCCGGCCGATACCGGACGGACCTGGCGGAAGTTCGGCTCCGGCACCCCCAACGCCGACCGACACCTGGCGGACCTGCCGGACGCCCGGCTCCGGCACCCTCAATGCCGACAGGCACCGGGGCAATGCCGAAAGCCCGTCTCCGGGCCGCTTCCGCCGGAGGAGCCGATTTCGTCGAAGACGCCGGCGGGAAAGGAAAAAGCCCCCGGTCCCTTGAGAGGGGAGACCGGGGGCCCTTCAGGGCAGAGAGGCAGGACCCGGGACGGCGAACCGCCCCTGGCCCCGGCCCTGAAATCAGAACTTGAGCGCCTCTATCCTCTCCGCCGCCTCCTTCAGGCGGGGGACCTCCTGGACCAGCGCGAAACGCACGAAGCCCTCGCCGGAGGGGCCGAAACCGTTGCCGGGGGTGCAGACGACCCCCGCGTCGTTCAGGAGCTTGGCGCAGAATCCCTTGGAGTCCAGACCCCTGGGAACCCTGGCCCAGACGTAGAAGGTGTAGTCGGTGTGGAGGTAGCCAATACCGACGCGGTCCAGGGCCTCGCAGAGGACGGCCCGGCGCTCGGCATACAGCCTGCCCATCTCGGCTACCTCCCTGTGGTCGCTGTCCAGGGCCTTCATGGCGGCCAGCTGCACGGCCTGGAAGACCCCGGAGTCCACGTTGCTCTTGACCAGCCCCAGGCCCCTGATGAGGGTCTCGTTCCCCGCCGCCCAGCCTATGCGCCAGCCGGTCATGTTGAAGGTCTTGGAGAGCGAGTGGAACTCGATGGCGCGGGCCTTGGCCCCGGGGACCTCGAGGATGCTCGGGTGGGGCTTGGGCCTCGAGGTCATCTCCGAGTAGGCAGCGTCCGAACAGGCTATCAGATCCCACTTCTCAGCGAAAGCTAAAAGTTCGTAGTAGAACTCCAGGGAGGCCGCCGCCCCGGTGGGGTTGTTGGGGTAGTTCACCCAGATGGCGGTGGCCTTCTCGAGGGTCTCCTCGGGCACGGCCCTCAGATCCGGCAGAAAGGCGTTCTTCTCCAGAAGCGGCATGAACGCCGCCTCGCCGCCCGCGAACAGGGTCCCGCTCCTGTAGACGGGGTAGCTGGGCTCGGGGCAAAGGACCACGTCGCCCGGGTTCACGAAGGCCAGGGGGAAGTTGGCAATGCCCTCCTTGGAGCCTATGAGCGAGCATACCTCCAGGTGGGGCACCAGATCCACGTTGTGGCGCTTCCTGTACCAGTCCGCCACGACCTCCCTGAAGGAGTTCATGCCGGAGTAGACGGGGTACTTGTGGTTGGCCGGATCCGCCGCGGCCCTGTCCAGCGCCTCCACGACGAAGGCGGGGGTCGGGCGGTCGGGATCTCCCACGCCCAGGTCTATCACGTCCACGCCCCTGGACTTCACCTCGTCGCGGACCCGGTCGAGCTCCTTGAAGAGGTAGGGCGGCAGGGCCTTCAGCCTTTCGGAGAATTCTATGGCCATGGTTACTCCATTGCGGCCGCCGGCGGTCCCGGTGAGGGCGGGGCGCCCGTGCGGCAGGCGCGGATGCGCTGGTTGGGCCCATCCCCCCGCAGGCACCTCCGGGAGCGGAAAGGCTCCCGGAGCCGCCGGCTCCCTCATGGCCGGCTTCGGGAGGGGGCGGCAAGTCGTCGGAGGATGGCGGTAAGGGGCGAGGGCCGGATCAGGGCCAGGTTCAGAGTCGGGGCCGGGCAGGAGCCGGTGAAGGGGCACGACCGGGGCCGGAGGGAAAATCCGGAACGGGAAGACCGGAGCCAGGGTCAAAATAGAGGCAGGGGCACGACCTGGCCCATGGTCAAAGTCGGGGCCGGGCCAGAGGAGGGGTCGGGGCCCGGCCCGCGGTCAAAGTCGGGGCCGGGCCAGAGCAGGGGTCGGGACCTGTTGCGGAGGGCCCGGAAGGGAGGGGGAAGGCTCCCCGGACGGCGGGTTCCGGGGCTACCTGGCCCAGAGTGCGGCAGCCATCTCCCGGAGCTTGAACTTCTGGATCTTGCCGCTGGCCGTGAGCGGGAACTCGGCCACCGTCTCCACGTAGCGGGGGATCTTGTAGTTCGCGATGCGGTTCCTGAGATAACGGCGGAGCTCCCTCGCGTCCACCGGATCCCTGCCCTCGTGGACTATGACGAAGGCCCCCAGCTCCTCGCCGTGCAGGGTGGAGGGCACGGCCACCACGGCCACGTCCCTCACCTGGGGCATGCTCCGGAGGGCCTCCTCCACCTCGCTGGGGTAAATGTTCTCGCCGGCGCGGATAATCATGTCCTTCCAGCGGCCGGTGATGACCAGATACCCGTCCGGGTCGAAGAGCCCCAGATCCCCCGTGTGGATGAAGCCGTCGGAGTCGAGTATCGCCGCCGTGGCCTCGGGCAGGTTGTAGTAGCCGCGCATGTTCACGTACCCGCGCACGGCCACCTCGCCTATCTGCCCCCGGGGGAGCTCCTCGCGGGTCTCGGGGTCCACGATCTTGAGCTCCACCCCCGGCATGGCCCTGCCCACGGTGGAGGTGCTCTTCTCCAGGGAATCCCCCGCCTCGGTCTGGGAGACCACGGGGCTCGTCTCGGTCATGCCGTAGCAGATGGTGATGTCCCGCATGTTCATGCGCTCTATGGTCTCGCGCATGGTCTTTATGGGGCACGGCGATCCGGCCATGATGCCGGTGCGGAGCGAGGAGAGGTCGAACTTCGAGAAGCTCTTCTGCTGCAGGAGCGTTATGAACATCGTGGGCACGCCGTAGAGGCCCGTGCAGCGCTCCTTCTCGACGTTCACCAGGATGTCGAAGGCGCTGTAGATGTCCAGGATGACCATGCAGGCGGCGTGGTTCAGGGCGGCCATGGCCCCCAGGACCAGCCCGAAGCAGTGGAACAGGGGCACCGGGATGCAGATCCTGTCCTCCCAGGTGAAGCGCTGGTGGTAGCCTATCCAGTAGCCGTTGGTGACTATGGTCTGGTGGGTGAGCATGGCGCCCTTCGGGAAGCCCGTGGTCCCGGAGGTGTACTGCATGTTGATGACGTCGTCCGCCTTCTGGGAGTCCGCCGTAGCCCGGTAGGCGTCCTCCGGCCAGGACTCCCCGCCCTTCAGGATCTCGGCGTAGCTCCAGAGGCCCCGGGGCATGCTTTCCTCGGGTCCCAGGTAGAACACCTTCTTCAGGAACGGGAGGGCCGCGCACCTGAGCTCCCCCCTCCCGTCCGAGGCTATCTCCGGGGCTATGTCCAGCAGGGCGTCCGTGTAGCTGAAGCCCCTGAAGCCGGGGATGGTGAAGACGTAGTGGCTCTCCGACTGGGAGAGAAGGTACTCTATCTCCGCCCGCCTGTAGTGGGTGTTCACCGTGACGAAGATCGCGCCTATCTTCGCGCACGCGTAGCAGACCGTGAGCCACTCGGGCACGTTGGTAGCCCACATGGAGATCCTGTCGCCGGGCTTCACGCCCGCCGCCAGGAGCCCCCTGGCCAGGAGATCGACCTCCGCGTTCAGCGAGGCCCAGGTGTAGCGCTTCCCGGTGGCCGGGTAGACCATCGCCTCGGAGTCCGGATGCTCTCTCGCATTCCTCTCCAGGACCTGGCCTATGGTCATGTTGACTAGATGTCCCTGCATAAAAGCCGTGTGTCTCCGATATATCGTGAGGGGAAGGACCCTCCCCTGAAGAGGGAGGGCCGGTGGCCGCGGCGGCATTGCTCCTCGGCCGTCCCGACGGCCGGGGCCCCGCGATGCCCGGGAACGCGCCGTCGCGTCCAGGCAGGCCTGCGGGGTAGTGCTGCGGCTTGGCGGCAGGATCAACAGTCCCGCCGCCTGCGGTGGTTAGGCCCCGAAGAGGGCCGTAAGGCAAGATCTCTCAAAGGAAGCTGAAAGCATGAGACTCGAAAGGACAGGACAGAAACGGTTCCCCGAGAAATCTGAAAGCATGAAGCTCAGAAAGGCATAACAGCAAGCATTCTCCGAGAACACAGAAAGAAAGCATGAAGCTAAAATAGGCATATCAACAAATGTTCTCCGAGAAAACAGAAAGCATGAAGCTTAAAAAGGGAAATACCGGTTGTCCGGGAAAACCGAAAGCATGAAACTCAAAAAGACATGGGGAAAACTGTTATCCAAAAAAACATAAAACATGAAAAACAAAAAGGCATAAAATAAACTGTCAGCCGAGAAACCGGTAATCAGAAAACTCAACAAATCAGGAAAGAAAAGATTCCCGAAGGAATCTGAAAGATTAAAGCTCAAAAAGGCAGGAAGACAAAGGTCGAAAGCAACTAGAGGCAAAATGCCCCGGAGGGGCCGGAAAGCAAAGGGCCCCGGAGGGGCCAGGATTCAGCCGCAGCGCCCCGGAGGGGCGGGAAGGCAAGGGGCCCGGGAGGGGCCGGGACCTGCCGGAAGGGGGAAAGCCCCGGAAGGGCCGGAGGCCGGAACTGACCGGTCCGCAGTTCCGAGGGTTCGGGGGAGACTGGGACCTGCCGGTCCGAAAAGGTTCCTCCGCCCCCGTGCGGCGGGGAGGACATTCGGCCGATTCCGTAAACACGGGTCCGGGCTTCGGAGCCGCGGACCGCCCGGGGTTGCCGGAGCGTAATCTAGGAGGCGCACCCGGCCGCGCGGGCAATAAACTCTGCATTATAGCAAAAGGCCTGGGGATTTTGAAGACTCGGCAGACAAGAAGGCATGACGCCGGGCGATCAGGGCGGCGGAGCTGTCTGCGATCGGGGCGGAGGGGCTGTCCGCGGGCGGGAGGGCAGGGACACGGTCTCAGGCCGGGAAGGTGCCGGGAGGGCGAGCGGGAGCTCACCGGCAGACGCGGTTCCCTCCGGCCGGTCCACAAGGTTAGAACCTGCGGAGGCACCGGAGAGGCATCGGGGAAGCCGGACGGCCCCGCAGAAGCGTCTACCAGGCCCCCGCAGACAGAAGCGGGCACCGCCGCCCCCCTCATGAGCGCCTTGAAGCTTGCCGGGATTCCGCGCCTCCCGGCGGCGCGGAGCCCGAGACGGGACGTCCCGGTCCCGGAGGCAGGACCGCTAGACCCGCGGAGGCGCGTCCCGGACGGGTCCGGCCGGGGCCAGGCGCGGGAGCCGGGCACGGGGGAGGGCTGCCCCGATGCCCCGGCGGGCTTACGGGCCTCCGGAACGGCGGGATCCCGCCGGAGCCCTCCGTGCTGCCGGTCCGGAAGACCCTCCGGAGGCCCCGGAAATCCCGGGGAACGGGGGACCGCTGACCGGATGATTATTGACATAAAACCCCCCGTTGGAGTATAAGAAGCCTCAGTTTTCCTTCCGGGAGAACCGACCGCTGTCGAGACGAGGCGGCATAGCCAAGTGGCTAAGGCGACGGTCTGCAAAACCGTTATTCGGCGGTTCGAATCCGCCTGCCGCCTCCAAACCCCTTTTCCGGGAAGTCCCGAGGCTTCCGGAAAGCCCGTGAAAACGGCTTCCCGGCAGGCCTGCGGGACTTCGGCTTTTTCGGGACAGCGGAAAGCGCCGTCGCGTTTCCGCCGGACGGGGAAAACGCGAAGGGGTGCCGGAGCGTCATAACCGGGTCACGGCCGGGTCACGGCCGGAATAACTGGACAATCGACATATAAACGACTATAATCAAAGTCTGTAGTCTATCTGCGTTTCCCCAAAGCGAAGACTTCGCGGAGCTCTCGCGGAGGACCCCGGCCGTCGGCCCGGAAAGAAGGCCGCGCCTCCCGTAGAGGCCGGCGGCCGGCAACCGGGTCCGGGGCATCGATCTCCGGGAGGAGAGCTTCGCGGCGGAGCGCCAGGTCCACGCCGTCGGGCACGAGGCTTTTCCGGAAACACGGCCGCCTCCTTTCCGGAAGCGCGGGCATCCTGAAGAGCGTCCCCCGCGCGTCCCGATATCAGGAAACCCGGCGGCGGCGCAGGTTTTTCCGGACTGTTCGGATCCGTCTCCGCCTCCGGGGGCATTTCCCGCGGATTCGAGCTCTTTTGAGAAGCCCGCAAGGGCTTTTCATGTTTCTGGCCTCCGCGGGCCGGGGACTTCGCCGGGGCGGTCCCCCTCACGCCCCGTCGACGGCCGGCCCCCCGCCCGCGGCCCCAGACCGGGGCCAATCCCCGGAAACCCCGCCACCCGGATACTCCCCCGCCCCCCGCATCCGAGCGGCGGCGAAGCCGGGGCTCCGGGATTCCTTCCCGCCCCCTGCCCGTCCGGCCCCGAGAGCCCGACCCATGCCCCCCCGTCTGGCCTCCGGACCCGGCGCAGCCTCCCCCTCCCGTCCGCGCGGCATGCCTCACCCGGACTCCAGGCCCTCTAGACATTCCTTCCCGGCCCTCCCGGCCCGGTGCCCCGCCTTCCCAGCCCGAACCGCCTCCCGGCCAGGCACCCCGCCTCCCCCGTTTGAACCGTCTCCCGACCAGGCGCCCCGCCTCCCCCGTTTGAACCGTCTCCCGGCCAGGAGCCCCGCCTCCCCCCGTTTGAACCGTCTCCCGACCGCGGGCCGAGCCTCACCCGAACTCCGGGCCCTCCGGGTTCCGGGGCATTCCTTCCCGGCCCCCGCAGCGGGCCCCAAGCGGCTTGGCGACCGCGTCCCGCTTCCGGCCGCCCCGGCCG
>JAISEQ010000069.1 GCA_031264045.1 Deltaproteobacteria bacterium | reverse complement strand
GCCGATGAAGCCGGGGCCGGCCTGGAGGTCGCCGCCGGAGCCGCCGCCGGCCACGCGGTCCCAGTCCCGGGAACCGGAGGGTCCGTCCGGGCGGCCCGCCCGTCCGGGCGGGGCCGGTGCGCCCGGGCCCCCGGGGCCCGCGCCTCCTCCCGCCGCGGTCACTCCCCGCCGTCCCGGCCGTCGGCGCCCGCGGGCGCCCCGCCGGCCTCCCTTGCGGCGTCGGCAAAGCCCCGGAAGAGCGCCAGCGCCCTCGGGTCGGAACGGGCCAGGCCCTCGGGATGCCACTGGACCCCGAGCACGAAGGCATGCCCGGGAAGCTCCAGCGCCTCGCACAGCCCGTCCTCCGAAGCGCCCGTGGCGGCCAGCCCCCCGCCGAGGCGCCTCACCCCCTGGTGGTGGCCGGTGTTGACGTCCAGCTCCAGCGTTCCGGACAGCCTCGCGACGAGGCTTCCCGGGACAAGCCTCACCCGGTGCCCGTGGCAGGTGCGGGGACTGCGCTGGCGGTGCTCCGCGGCCCCCTCCACCATGGTCTCTATGTCCTCCCAGAGGGTGCCGCCCAGGGCCACGTTCATGAGCTGGAGGCCCCGGCACACGCCGAACACCGGAAGGCCCGCCTCCAGGGCCGAAAAAAGGAGGGCGGCCTCCCAGCGGTCGCGGGCCTTGTCCTGGTCGGCCAGGCTCCTCGGAAGGCCGGGCTTGTCCCTCGGATCGGCCCCCACGTCCCCCCCCCCGGACAGGAGCACCCCGCGGATCCCCCCGGCCAGGCACTCCCGGGCAAGGGGCATGTAGGGGCCGGTCCCGTCCACGCCGCCGCCCGCGGTGCCGGGAGGGACCCTTCCCTTCCCCACCAGGTATCCCTTGGGCGGCCATCCCCCGGCGGGCCTCCTGAAGGGGCGGGTCTCCTCGCCTTCCTCCGGGGGAGGGGGCGGCGCTCCCTCCGCGTAGTACAGGGGATCCAGCCCCGGGGTCGGCAGAAGCGCCGGGACGGCCCCGGCCAGGTACAGGGCATCGGCGTAGTTGGCGTTCAGCCGCGCCTGGGGGAGGGTCCAGCGGTCGTCCCAGTCCTGGGCGGCGCCGTTGGCGCAGCTGACTCCTATCAGGGGCCGGGACGGCAAGGGCAGGCTCCTTTGCGCGCGGGGCGGACCGGGAGGTCCGGCAGGCGGGGGGGAGGCGGGAAAGCCCGGACGGTCTTCGGGCGCGGGAAGGCGGACGCCGGAAAGGCGGGGGCTCCGGAAAGGCGGGGGGCCGGGCGGGGGACGCCTCAGGCCGGCCTGAACAGGATCACCGCCTCGCCGTCCAGGACCTGGACCCCGCCCTCGACCCTGGCCGTGGTGCGCAGGAGCACCCGCCCCGCGACGTCGTCCATGGCGGCAATCTCGGCGCGGACGACCACGGTGTCGCCTATGAAGACCGGGGCCTTGAAGACCAGCGTCTGGGAGAGATACACGGTCCCGGGGCCCGGGAGCAGGGTCCCGAGTATCGCCCCCACCACGGAGGCGGGGAGCATACCGTGGGCCACCCGCCTCCCGAAGATCGAGCGGGAGGAGTATGCCTCGTCCATGTGCATGGGGTTGTAGTCCTGCGAGACAGCCGCGAAGGCGTCCAGCAGCCCGCCGGTCACCTCCA
The DNA here is from genome assembly GCA_031264045.1 of Deltaproteobacteria bacterium. Lineage (GTDB taxonomy): Bacteria > Desulfobacterota > Desulfarculia > Adiutricales > Adiutricaceae > JAIRZX01. The sequence goes on along the minus strand of JAISEQ010000069.1, from coordinate 2,131 downwards.
GGGACTTCTCCGCGAAGTCCCCCTCCCTCATCTCGCTGAAGCTCGGCACCGCGCCTCCGTTCAAAAGTCCCATTCTAAACGACGGCCGACGCAAAAACAAGGAGCCACGGGGCGGCCGGGGAGGGGGAGGATCGGCGGGTTCCGGCCGGGCGGCCCTCCCGGAGGGGGAGCGGGAGGCCGGTTCCGGCCTCCCGGAACCGGAACTTCCGAGGGTGATCCCAGCCCTCCGGAGGGGCCCGGGTCCCGGCGGCGGCCCGCCGGGCGGGATGTCCGGCGGCGGGGACCGCCGACGGGCACGGCGGCGGCCGCCGGACCGCCTCGCCGCCCGTGAACCGACGCCGCAGATTTTCTTCGCCACCCGATCTCCAACTGCCGTTAAAACTTTGATTATGCCGCTTCCTTTTCTTCGGCACGCCGTCAATTCACCGGAAGGCGGAAAAAGGGCATGAGGAATCCGATCGGGAACATGCGGCAGAAAGACGTTCAGGTTCCAGATTCCGCGTCCACGTTCCGCCGCGCTTCCGGGAAAGGTTCCGGGGATGCCGGCCCTGGGCTACCCGGCCCCGGAGGCCTTCCTTCCGGCGGCGGCTCAGGCGGCCGGGGCCCCTCCCTGCCGCTCCCAGCCCATGAACTTCGCTATGTTCCAGTAGAAGACGTCCTCCAGCTGGACCCTGTCGAGCCCGCTCACCTCGGTGCGCAGGATCTCCACGGCATAGTGGTGGAACGGCACGTCGCTCCCCCAGAAGATCCTCCCGGAGCCCACCCTCCGGTAGGCCTCCGCGATCTTGGTGTGCATGGGCATGCCGGAATTCTCCAGCCAGACGTTGTCCAGAGTCCTAGCCACGTCGATGGCCGCCTGGATGTAGACCCCGTGGCCGTGGCCCATGTGGACCATCACCACCCGCGCCTTCGGGAACTCCCGGGCCAGCTGGCCTATGCTCCAGGGGAGCGAGAAGGGGGGGTGCCCGGAATGCACGAAGACCGGCAAATCCCTCAGCACGGCCTCCTCCATGAGCGGGAAGACGCACTCGTCGTTGGCCGTGTAGGCGTTGAAGAGGGGATGGAGCTTCAGCCCGGACACCGAGCCCTTCCCACTCAGATACCTGAACTCGTCCGCGGCGGACGGGAGCGTCGGGTTCATCCAGGCGAGGGCGCAGAGCTTCCCCGGAAAGCATTCCTGGGCGTCCAGGGCCACCCTGTTGTCTGGATAGCTCACTATGGCCCTCTCGATGCCGTAGAGCCCCATCTCGCGGGCCATCTCAGCCGCGGTGATGGCCACGCCGCACCAGGACCCGAACTCCCCCACGTGGGCGTGGGCGTCTATCTTCCTCATCTCGCTCTTCCCGAAAAGCCGCCTTCCGTTCCCGGCCATCAGATCCCCTTTCCGCCGCAGTGCGGCATGACGGCCGCGGGAGCGCCGTCCGCACCCCCGATCCGGCCTTTCCCCCCGTTTCCGATCCCTCAGGCCGGAGTCCCGGCGCAGGCAGCCCCGCGTCTTCCGGCGTCTGGAGCCCGCCTCCCACCCGGAGCGCCGGCAGGAGGGGGCTATGCCCTCAGCCGCGGAGGCCGGTGCCGTCCCCTGGCCCGCCCCCCCCGTTCCGGGACCCGGCAGCCTGAAGCTCAGGCGAACCGTCCTGGCCGATCCCGGGCTCCCGCGAAGCGTCCCGCGCGGCAGGCGGCGCTTCCGGAGCGGGCCCCGGCGGCGGGGACTCCGCCGGCGGGGGCCTGTCCGCCCCGGGCTTCGGTGACGGGCTCCGGGAGATCACCGGCTTGGGGGACGGGCTCCGGGAAATCACCGGCTTGGGGGACGGGGGCCGGGACGGGCTCCTCGAGCTCCTCGACCGCGCCCGGGCGCTCCGCGTCCTCTTCCGGTCTCCGGCCGCGGAACCCTTCCCTAAAGAGTGGCCCTGCACCGTGCGCGGCTCCCCGGCCGGCGCAGCCGTTTCCGTCCGAGTTCCTCTAGCCGCGCCGCTCCCCGAACCGGCGGCCGTCCCCGAGCCTTTCCCGGAGACCGCACCCTTCCCCGCCCCGGTCCCCGAACCGGCCGCCTTCCCCGAGCCTTTCCCGGATACCGCACCCTTCCCCCCCCCGTTCCCCGAACCGGCGGCCATCCCCGAGCCTTTCCCGGGGA
>JAISEQ010000035.1 GCA_031264045.1 Deltaproteobacteria bacterium | reverse complement strand
CACGCATCCCGCGGGCCCATTCCCTTCCGCGCCGCCCCCCCATCCCCCTCTTCCCCCACGCCGGGACTCCCCCTGCGGGAGACGGCTCCGGGGACGGCGGTACGAGGCATTTGAGGTTGACTCCAGGGGGATAGTGCTCTATATTTTGGGCTGTTTTCCAGTACCTACGCCTTTCCGCCGCTGGTACCGGTGCCCCCCCTCCGGGCTCCCCGGACCTCCGGCCATCCTAAATCCAAGAGGCGCCCCCCGGACGCCCTCACGGGAGGTTATCAAGTGCTCAGAAGAACGCTCATGCTAGCGGCAGCGGCCATCGCGCTGGCCCTGGGACCCGCACCTGCCTTCGCCCAGAACGCCCTGGTGAACGGCATAGACGCCAACTTCCCCCCCTTCGCCTTCGTGGGTCCGGACGGCAAGGCCACCGGCTTCGACATCGAGGCCCTGGAATGGATAGCGGCCAAGGCGGGCTTCACCGTAGAGCACAGGCCCATGGAGTGGGACAGCATTGTCCAGAGCCTGAAGGACAAGAAGATCAACGTCATAGCCTCGGGGCTCTCCATCACCCCGGCCAGGGCGGAGCAGATAGCCTTCACCAAGCCCTACTGGGTGATAGCCCAGGTGGTCGTGGTCAAGAACGACTCCACCCTGTCGCTGGATGATATCCTGACCGGCGGGCAAACCATAGGCGTCCAGAAGGGGACCTCCGAGGCCTCCGCCATGGAGGCCACCAACGGCAAGGACGGCCGCAACTACACCCTGATGCAGTACGACTCCTACGAGCTGGCCGTGGTGGACGTGCTGAACGGTCGAATCGAGTCGGCGGTGATGAACGACGCCCCCGCCGCCAAGGCCGCGAGCGAGCAGGACGTGAAGATCGTGGGCGAGGCCGGGATCCCCAACGAGGAGTTCGGCTACGGCGTGAACAAGGAGGACCCCGAGCTCCTGGCCCAGCTGAACGAAGGCCTGACCGCCCTCATGGCCGACCCCTTCTGGCAGACGCTGAAGGACAAGTACCGCCCGGGCGAGGTCCACTGACACCAGGCGCGGCAGCCCGTCGGAATTCCCCGGCGTCCGGGGCGGCTCTCCCAGGGCCGCCACGGCAGCGGCTGCGCCGGGCCGGCGGTCCCGTCCGTTCCCCTGCGGCCGCCCTCCGGGCCTTCCGGACACCCGCTTCTTCCAGTGCCCCGTCCGGGGCCTACGGGGCTTCCGCGGGACGCGTCATCCTGCGTCCGTACCGCCCTGACGACCACCTGACCCGGGGCGCCCCTCGAGGGCGGCCCCGGGGCTTTTTTCTGCCAGTCCGGCCGGGGGACCCGGGAGCCGATGGATTTTCAAGAGTACCTGAAGGCGGCGCTGTACATCCTCGGCGGCACGGGCTACACGGCAGGGCTCATCCTGGGGGCCATGGGACTGGGGCTGGCCATCGGCGTGCCCCTCGCGTCCCTGGAGGTCTACGGCCCCAGGTGGCTCTCGCCGCCGCTCAGGCTCTACGTCTGGTTCTTCAGGGGCATCCCCATCCTGGTGCTCCTGTTCCTCGTCTACTTCGGGATCTACAGCGCCGTGGAGAAGTTCTGGCTTGCCGAGACGGGGACCCGCCTGGAGCTATCCCCCTTCTCCGCGTCGCTGGTCGCCCTGGGGCTCACCAGCGGCGCCTACCAGTCCCAGATCTTCCGGGGGGCCATGCTCTCCCTCCCCCGGGGGCAGTTCATGGCCGCGATTGCCCTCGGCTTCTCCCCCGCGAAGGCCGTATTCCGCGTGGTGCTCCCCCAGGCCATGAGGGTGGCCATACCCGCATGGTCCAACGAGTACTCGATAGTCCTGAAGGACAGCGCCGTGGCCTTCGCCCTGGGCACCCTGGAAATCATGGCCCGCACGAAGTTCATGGCCGCCTACACCTACAAGCACATCCCCTTCTACATCTTCGCGGGCTTCCTGTTCTTCGTCCTCACCTGGCTGGGCGTGAGGCTGCTGAAATTCCTTGAGAGGAAGACCCGCATCCCGGGGCTGGGGCACGGCTTCTGAGGCAAGCCCTCCGGTGGGATATCCCCCGGCGCGCCGCCTCCGGACCCGGCCGGCACGGAATCCCCCCAGCGGAACCGGACCCCGGTCCCGGAACCGTCCCCGTCCGCTCCCGCCCGTCCGGACTGCAGGCCGTGCGGGCCGCTTGTCAGCCAACGGCTCCTCCGTGCGCCCACCCGCAGGCGAGCGCTTTCGCAGGCGTCCAACGCCCGCCTGCCGAAAGCGGCCCGAAGCCCCCGGACGCAACCTCGCGGCACGGCCGCGGCGCCGCCCCCGTCCCCTCGGCCGGGGGCGGGCCGCAGTCGCCCCGGCGCACGAGGCGGGCCGGGCATTCCCGGCCTTCCGCCGTCTCCCGTCCTTTCCCGCCCATCTGTGAAGGATCGCACCTTTTTCATGACAGCATCGCCCCAAGGGGCTTCCGCCCCGCAGGTCCCGCGCCCCGCCCCAGCCGCGGAGCCTCCCCCGGCCGATTCCCCGCCCGCCCGGTCCCCCTACCCTGCCCCCTGGGCGGGCGGAGGGCCCCGCCGTCTCCTTGAGGCCTGCGGCATAACCAGGACCGTCGGGGACAAGCGCCTTCTGGACGACGTGTCGCTCACTCTCGACAGGGGGGAGCTGAAGGTCCTCATAGGCCCCTCCGGAGGGGGCAAGAGCACCCTGCTGCAGTGCATCCACTTCCTCACACCCCCGGACAGCGGGGACGTGCTCCTGGACGGGAAGTCGGCAAGGGAGATGTCCAGGAGGAACATCTGCCTCTTCCGCAGGGAGATAGGCATGATCTTCCAGGACTTCAACCTCTTCGACCACCTGACGGCCCGCGACAACGTGGCCGTGGCCCTGAGGCGCGTGAAGGGCTTGCCGAAGGGCGAGGCCTACGGGCGGGCCGCCCTGGAGCTGGAGCGCGTGGGGCTGGCGGACAAGGCGCTCCTGTACCCCGCCCAGCTCTCGGGAGGGCAGAAGCAGAGGGTGTCGATAGCGAGGGCCCTGGCCATGGACCCAAAGGTGATGCTCCTGGACGAGCCCACGAGCGCCCTGGACCCGGAGCTCATCGGCGAGGTGCTGAAGGTCATCCAGGATCTCCACGATGGCGGCATGACCATGCTCATGGTGACCCACCAGGTGGGCTTCGCCAGACACATGACCCACGAGTTCCTGTTCATGGAGGAGGGGCGCATAACGGAGCGCGGGAGTCCGGGCGAGCTTCTCCGGGAGGGCTCGGGCACCAGGACCGCGGACTTCTGCTCCAAGCTTTCGGAAATCCATGGGAGGGCTTAGTTGGGGACCCTGGAGTTCTACAGGACGGTGCTCGTCCCGGCCTTGAACCAGGGACTTTGGGTGAGCATATCCATCATAGTCCCCTCCGCGGCGCTGGGCGTGGCCATAGGCGTCCTGGTGGGCGCGGGGCGGACGCTCGGAATGAAGTGGCTCACCCGGCTTTTGGACGCCTACGTGGCGGTCTTCCGGGGGACGCCCCTCGTGGTGCAGCTCCTCATGTGGTTCTACGGGCTCCCCGCCGTGAGCGTGCTGCTGGAGTCCCGCTTCGGGCAGGGCATAAGGCCGTTCTCCGACATATTCCGCCTTTCCCCCTACGCGGCGTCGGTTACGGCCTTCGCGCTGTGCTCCGGGGCCTACCAGTCCGAGTACATCAGGGGCGCGATACTTTCCATAAAGAGGGGACAGTTCCTCGCGGCGCAGGCCCTGGGCTTCACCCGCGGACAGGCCTTCTGGCGCATCACCGTCCCCGCCGCCGCCAGGCGGGCGGTGCCCGGCTGCGGGAACGAGATCATATACCTCATCAAGTACTCGTCCCTGGCCATGCTGGTCACCATGGCGGAGCTGACGGGAAGGGCCAAGACGATAGCCTCGCTCTACTTCCGCCACCTCGAGTGCTACATGGCCACGGCCTGCTACTACCTGGCGCTGGTGACCCTGGCCACCTGGCTTCTCGCCTACGTGGAAAGGCGCCTGGCCATTCCGGGGGACCCCGCCCTCAGGTGAGCAGCGGCCTCCCGCAGTTCGGAGGAGGGGTGGGAGCCGCAACCGGGGACAATCCGGGTGAGGGGCGGAAGCCGGAACCGGGGACAATCCGGGTGAGGGGC
>JAISEQ010000416.1 GCA_031264045.1 Deltaproteobacteria bacterium | reverse complement strand
GCGACGGCCTCCCTGGGGGAGTACCATGCCGTCACCCTGGCCATAAAGGGCGATCTTGCCGCATCGCTCGCGAGGTCCGGAGAGCTCGGGGACGCGCTGACCCTCTACGAGGAGGCCCTGGAGGGCAGCGCCTACGCCCTGGGAGAGGGTCATCCGGAAACCGTCTCGATCAAGTGCTCCCTGGCCTCGGTCCTTTCCCGGCTGGGGGAAGGCGCAGCCGCAAGGGAGCTCCTTTCGGAGGCGCTCGCCGAGGCGGCCGGCTCCAGGGGCCCGAGAAGCCCCGAGGCGGCCATGGCGGCCGCGGCCCTGGGCAGGGCCGCGGCAGAGGACGGCGAGTCCGGGCTCGGGATATTCCTCCTGAAGCTCTCCCTCTCCGCGCCGCCCGGAGGCCGGGTCTACCCGACTCCGGATCCGAGGGGGCCCGGACGCGGCCACGTGCCCGACATGGAGGGAAGGCTGAGGGATCTGGCTGTCCTCCTTGCCCGCGAGGGAAGGCCGGAGGAGGCGCTCGGTGCCCTGGTCCTCCTGAAGGCGGAGGAGCTCCGCGGGCTCGACCCCTCCTACCGGGCGCCCGGCGGAGAGAGGGGGGCGGAAGCCCGGGACGCCGGCCGGGACGCTCCCCCGGCGGGGACGAACGTGCCGGGGGACCTCCTTTTCCGCGGCACCCGGGACGAGCCGGCCCTGAAGGGGTACCTGGCCGCCGCGGGCCTTGCCGCCCAGCTGTCCTCCGAGCTGGCAGGACTTCAGGCGAGGAGCGCAGAGGGGCTCCTCACGCCCTATGAGGGCATGCGCCTGGCATCGCTTCCGGAACAGGCGGGCGCCGCGAGGCTCGCCTTGGCGGAGTTCCTCCGGAAAGTCCCCGATCTGCCGGACGGTGCCGGCGAGACCGCCGGCGGGGTGGACGGCCTCCGGCCCTCCTCGTGGCCCGCCATCGTGCTTTCAGGAATCCGGGAGGAACTGGAGGGGCCCGGCGGGGGAGCGTCCCTCGTCTGCATCGTGTCGGGCACGGACGAGCTGGGCCTGGTCACGGTGACGCCGGGCTCCGTCACGGCCAGAACGGCCCCTACGGGCCGGGCGGAGCTTGACGGGCACGCCCTGGAATTCAGGGACGCCGCAGGCGATCCGGCTAAGGATCCGAGGCCGGCCGCGGGTCGCCTCTACGATGATGCGATTAGACCGGCCGAGGAGGAACTGAGGAAGGCAGGGACGGGGACCCTCCTTCTGTCGCTGGACGGGGAGCTCCGCTACGTGCCTGCGGCGGCCCTCTGGGACGGCGAGATGTGGCTTGGCGAGAGGTACGCCGCGGCGCTGTTCCTGGACTGGGTGGCATTCGCGCCGGAAGATCCCGGGGATCGGGGAGAAACTCCGGTCCTGGTCCGGGACCGGAAACACGCCCCGGGACAGACCCCTTCGGAAACCTGTGCCGGTTCAGGCTCCCACCCCGGCGCCTCCGGAGGGCAGGGCAAGGTTCCCGGTGACGGAAAGGAACCCGGCGCAGGTGCGCGGCTGACCAGCCCCGCCGACGGCGGGGCGGCCCCCGGGACCTGCGGAGACGGCGGTAACGGCGCGGACGCCGGCGGCGGGCCACCCCGTGAAGGGCCACAGGGGCTTCAGGGCATAAGTCGCGTCCCCGGCGACAGACTCACGCGGGAGGCTTTCAATGCCTCTCTCGGGACGGGCTGGAGGGCGCTCGTCACCGATGCCGCCTTCCGGATGGACCCCGCGTCCCTTGCCGGATCGGAGCTCGTCATGGCGGACGGGGGGAGGCTGTCGCTCAGGGAGATGAGAACGGATCTGGTTCTTCGGTGCGGGGATCTGGCCGCCTTCACCGGCACAGACTTCTCGCTGGGAGCCTCGCGGGGGGACGGCAGGGAAGTGGATGCCCTGGGCGAGATCCTCCTGGGGGCCGGGGCGCGGTCCGTGCTGGCTGCCGTCATGCCCGCAGACCCGGGAGCCGCCTCCGAACTCGTTGCCGAGTTCACGCGTCTCCGCTACGTGGAGGGAACGGGCGCGGCCGAGGCGCTCAGAGGGGCCCAGCTGAAACTCATGCGGGACGGTGAAGGCAATCCGGAGGAAGCGAAACCCGCCACAGGCGGAACAGGTCCGGCACATGAAGGCAGTCCGCTGCCGGGCCCCGCGGCCGGCGGGATGCGCCCGGACAAGGGCAAGGATAGCGGCCCGGATGCCGCCCCGGCGTCGCTCTGGGAAGGCGGGGGCTACTCCCACCCAAGATTCTGGGCACCGTTCGTAATCACGGGATCATGGAGGTGACCGGGGACGTGCGGCTCAGCGACGAGATGCCGCGCATCGCTTCCGACACTCTCACCCACCTTGCGTCGACGAGAGGCGGGCCGGACGGAAACCATCGACCGGAACGAGAATGTGAATGCGGAAGAAACGGGAAGTCAAGACCAGCACTCTGAAACCAGCACGCACGTCCGCGTACTCGGCATCCCGTCCCGTCATTGCTGCAAACGGCAAATCAGCGGACGCTTTAGGTCATTCCGCTCTCGGTTCCGTGTTCAATCAGACGGATGTTGCGAGTTTCACTCGACCTTGCCGGATACTGAGGGATTGCCGCTCAGCTAAAACAGCATTTCACTTGACATTACCGGATATGCGGAGGGATTGCCGCTCAGCTAAAGGCGGTATATTGATCCGTCCTCCGGATCTGAGATTTCCAAATTCCTATCTGAAGACGGATAATTTGATTCTACTGCGAAAACCACATCCCTCCTCAAATGAGAGGGTGAACTCTATACGTCATCGGCATCGAAAGCACCAATATTAAGCCAAATCCTCGTCATTTCGTACAACCCTTGCCTAAGCTCTTTGGTCTGTGAAAGGTCAATTGAAGGGTAATCGCAGTGGAATCAAATTTGGCGCTCAGATCTAATGCCAACGTTAGGGTGAAAGGGCAAGAATCACACCGTAGCGAACTGTTGGCAACAGTTCGGGACGCAATTATAGGGGCAACTGGATTTTAAATGAATTAAGTCTCAGGAGAAGATAAATGAATCATTTAGAAATAACATCGACCAGTAAAATATTTAGACAAATTAGTAAATAATGCTAGGGAATTGATGTTCCATTTTGACATAAATTTTAACAAATCTAGTTTGCAATTAACATTTTATTCAAAAATTTTTAGAAATTAACTTTGAACATCAAAATTTAATTTGTATCTTCTCGATTTGAAAGGATATTTTTCTATCCAGCGGTGACACCTCCTGATATTTGATGGAAAAATATATCAAGATATTAATGACGCCGCCGCAATAAGTCGCCGGAAGATTTCTGACGGGGAAATGGATGAGTCGGCGGCGACCTAAAATGATGATTGGTCAGTTGCAACCCTCAATATCCAGCACGCTTTCACTTATTCTCGGGCTCCCGGAACCCTCACGACTGGTGACGCAAACGGTCCCGTATGTATCACCGACTTATTGCGGTTCCGTCATTAATTATGGCATCTGTTCTTTCACAGAAGCCCCGGACATCTCATGAAAATATTGAAAATATTCATTTCAGACTGTTTAACTGTATCTTGTCCAAATCATGTTTAATAATACACACCAATGCTTCTGTACGGATCCCCTCGTAAAAATGCTATTGCCGAAAGATTGTTGTGTTTCCCAGAACTGTTCGTCTCATCAAAGCTGATTGAAATCCAAATCAAAAATAATCTGCCAGCAAACTCCCCTCACTTGTCCATAAAGCCGGACAGCTGTATCAAAAAATTTTCCAGAGTCCCAGCTCCCCTGATCTTCAATTGCAGGGGACAGCTGATGTCCTTGTAACCAAGAGATATGTCAGCCACGTTTCTCCCCGATGAGCACTCCCTTTGAATACAACAGGATCCACCGTTCATGACCATTTGCAGGAAAACGTTATAAACGTTATTGTGGATGTACTCGTAGGATAAACAGCTACAATTTTCCATTGCTGATATCGAATGTTTCCTTTTGCTCCTGATGCTGATATGACGTACAGACCACATATTGTGAGACGATTTCTTAAAACTCTTTCGGCAGCAGTCGCATTACAGTATTCTTATCGCGGATAATAAACCATGAGCTCAAGCGACATGCTTCTTCTCATTCCATTAATGTATCTGGATCATCATTCGGTGAAGTGCCGCCATCCCGTAAGTTCAGAGATTCTCCCATATTCCCCATCTTCCCATACGAACTTCACGCTCATCCCATATCCCCCTCTCCCTGATATCACCCGATCTTTCCCAACGGACTGCACGCTCCTCCCGTAACCGTGACATTTCGAGACGAATCGTACGCTTGCGCACCCGACCAAATGCACCGCCCAAAACCGCCCTGCGCCTGCAAGTCGGGAACCACGGTTGACAACAAACGGGGTTACGGTAGAATGTCCAGCATCCCCCGCCTCTGGAACTGCGGTTTCACCTTTCCCAACGTCCAGGAGCCTTTTCCATGACGACCCAGCCACCAGGGTCCCGCAGTGGCCGCACGGCTGCCCTCCAAGCCACATTGCCTGCCGCATGCGCCGCTTTCGCCCTATTCCTATTCTTCTCCCTTCCCTCGCCTTCCGCTTCGGAGGAGACTCGGACAGACCCCCTCGGCGACGCGGCTTCTCCTGAATCCCCGTCACCGCCCGGTTCCCCACCATACCCCTCTCCCTCCGCTTCCGCTCCGGCGCTGTCGTCCGCCGCTTCGCCGTCTCCAGCCCTGTCGCCTTCGTCACGCCCTTCCTCGTCCTCTGCACCTCCGACAACCAGCTCCGGAACCGAGGCTCCGCCGCTTCCCCCAGCTATCGCGCAGCCAGGATCCGCCGGGGCTGCTGTCCCCCTCCGGGCGAAACCGTCCCCTTTCCACGCAGCCTCACCTCCGCTCAACGAGAAGGAAGCCGCGCCTTCTGCTTCCCCCGATCCCGTCCCCGCGCCATCGCCCGCTTCAGTCCCTGCGCCTTCCCCCGCTTCCGTTCAGACGCCGTCCCCCGATCCCGTCCCCGCGCCAGCGCCCGCTTCAGTCCCTGCGCCCTCCCCCGCTTCCGTTCAGACGCCATCGCCTGATTCCGTTCAGGCTCCATCGCCCGATTCCGATTCGTCCGATGTTTCAGATCGGCCCTACAGGCCGGCCTGGACACACAGACCGATGGAAGCGGAGCTGGAAAAGCTCAAAACCATCGCTCAGGAGCACTCCGAGGGGCGCAGGCACGGGGAGGCAGCCCGAGCCTGGCGAGAGCTCGCGCTGAGGGCGGAAGCCCTGTGGGGGGAGCTCGATCCGAGAACCGTCGCGGCCGGGATCCGTATGATCCGCGAGCGGCTCGACTTTGAAGACGGGACGGGCGGGTACGGCGTCGCAGAGGCCGTGCGGAGCGCGGACGGGACGCCCGGCTGGGAGGTCAGGGGCGATTCCGGAGGGAAGAGGCTCCGGGAATCGGCCCGGAAGTCGGCTGCGGCAGCCGCCGAAGCCTTCGGGGAAAAGTCCGGGGAGGCCCTGTTCGCGAGGGAGACCGCCCTTCTGGCGGGCATGGGGGACGATCCCGCCGCGGCCCGGAGGGGACTGGACGAGCTCCGCAGGCTTTCCGCGGGAGAGCTCGGCCCGGCGCACCCCCAGACGCTCTCGCTCCGGAGATCCCTCGCCCTGGCCGCGCTTCTCGCCGGGGACGTCCCCTCCGCGTCGGCCGGGCTCGCTGACGCGGCAAGGGAGTGCCTCCGGGAGTTCCCCGACGGCTGCTCCGACGCTCTCCGCGCCGCGTCCGCCATGTCCTCGGTCATGTTCAGGGCCGGGGACTACCCCCAGGCGCGGAAGATCCTCTCGGCCGCCCTCGAGCTCGGCGAAAGGCGCCTCGGCCGCGAACATCCCCAGACAGTATTGGCCCGGGCCAACCTGGGCCACGTCCTGGGGCGGACGGAGGAGATGGCGCGCGGAAAGGAGCTCCTGGAAGACGCGTTAGCGTCAATGGAAATCTCGCCCGGCCGGAATCACGATCGGACCCTCATGTGCCGGAACAACCTGGCCGCGGTTCTCCAGCAGCTGGGAGAAAACGCGCGGGCGGCCGAACTTTTCCGGGAAGTCCTTGACGCGAGGACCGGAGCTCGCGGGGCCGGCCACCGCCTTTCGCTCATGGCCAAGTCCAACCTGGCGGTGGCCATGCGCTCCATGGGGAGGCTCGGGGAAGCCCGCGAGCTCCACGAGGAGGTGCTGGCCGCCTGGACCGCGACCCTGGGACCCCATCACGAGGAGACGGTCCAGTCAGCGGGGAACCTCGCGTCCGTGCTCCTCGACCTGGGAGAGAACGCGGAGGCGCGGGCACTCCTGGAAGACGCGCTCGCTGCCCAGGAACGCGTTCTCGGAGCCGGCCACCCGTCGACCGTGAAAAGCCGCCTGAAGCTCGGCACGGTCCTCTCCGCCTCCGGCGATCTGGCGGGCGCGGTGCGCATGAAACGCCGGGCGCTGGCCGACGCGGCCGGGAGGTACGGACCCCTGAACCCGCTCTCGCTGTACGCCTCGAACAGCCTCGCGGCGACACTCTTCGAGCTGGGCGACTACGCCGCCGCGAGAGACGCCTACCGCGCGGTCTCGGACGCACGGCAGACGTCCCTCCCTCCGGGCCACCCGGACAGGGCGAGGACGCTCTCGAACCTCGCCCGGGCCGCCGGCGCCGCCGGCGACAGGGCATTCGAGGCCGATGCCCTCCGCCGGGCGCTCGCCGAGGCGTCGGTGTCCATGGGGCCCGCCCACCCCGACTCCGTCGCCATCAGCATGAACCTCGCCGCGGCCGTTGCCGCGGCGGGCGATCCGGCGGACGCGACCGCAGTCCTCTCGGACGCGCTTGCCGCCTCCCGGACGGTCCTCGGCCCGGACCACCCGGAGATCCTCCGGCTGAAGACCGGCCTTGCCGAGGCCCTGAGCGCCTCTGGCAAGGGCGGGGCCGCAAGGGAGATGCTGCGGGAGGTCCTGGAGGCCGCCATCGTGAAGGACGGCCCGGACGGCCTCCTGGCCTCCGCCGCGGCGGCGGCCCTTGGCAGGTCCTACGCCGGGGACGGCGAGGTTCCCAGCGCGATCTTCTTCCTGAAGATCTCCGTGGACTCCGCTCAGAGGGTGAGGACGGGCATCTCAGGGCTCGAGAGGGAACTTAGGCGCACTTACCTCGCCAGGACGGAGGCGAACTACAGGGCGCTCTTCGACCTTCTCGTCTCCGAGGGCAGGCATCTGGAGGCCCTCGCGGTGCTGGGCCTGCTCAAGGACGGGGAGCTGAGCGGGCTGGAAGAGGCCGGCCGTTATCGCGGGGAAGCTTCCGAAGTCCCCAGCTGCTCCGCTTTCCCTCCGGAGGAGGGCTCGCGCGGCATCCCCGCGCCCGCATCCGCAGGCCCCCGCGGCGGAGCGGCGGATGCAGCCCCGGCATCAACGGGCTACCCGGACGGGCCACCGCCTCCGGCACCGGGGGAACGCGGCGGGCCGACCTCCCCCGGCGGCCCCTGCCGCGGTTCCGGCCCCGGCACCCCGACTGGGCCCGACCTCTTCGGAGGCACCGGGGACGAGGAGCCCTGGGCGGTGTACAGGGACGCGGCAGACGCGCTCACGGCCCAGGCGGTCTCTCCCGCCCCTCCGGCTGTCTCACCCAAGGCTCAGGCGGACTCGCCCGTGGCTCAGGGGGACTCGCACGAGGCTATGGCCGGCTCGCCCGCGAACTCCCAGGGCGGGAGCGGGGGCAACGGCCGGGAGCCGAACCCGGCCGCCCCGAAGCCGGAAACCGCCGACTTCCGCGTCCGGCCCGCCGGGGCTTCAAAGGAAAACGTCCGGGCGGCGGCGCCCCCAGCGGGACCGGACGGCCCGGCGGACGTGCCGGCATCGCCGCCCGAAGGTCCCGGGGCGGGGCCGGGCACCCCCTTCGCCCGGCTGTCGGCCGGAATCCCCCGGCTCCTCCGCTCTTCGGCGGTCCAGCCGGACGAGTCTTCCTGGGCCGCACGGAGCGTCCGCTCCCGCCAGGCGGCCATCCGGGCCATGGGCCCCGGCGCCGCCCTCCTCATCGCCGTCTCCGCCGAACACAGGCTCCACCTGCTCACCCTCACCCCGGAAGGCGTGACCGCCAGGACGTCGGATGTGGGCCGGGGCGAGCTGGCGAAGCTTTCCAGGGAGTTCAGGGCCATCGCGGGAGACGCGGCGCTGGATCCGAGACCCCTCGGCAAAAGGCTCTACGGGCTCGTGATGGCTCCCGTTGAGGAGGATCTGGAAGCGGCGGGGGTCACGACCCTGATGCTCCAGCTGGACGGGGAGCTGCGCTACGCGCCCGCGGCGGCCCTGTGGGACGGGGAAAGATGGCTCTGCGAGCGCTGGGCCACGGCCCTCTTCACGGAATCCACGCCCCTGAGGCTCGCGGACGCGCCGTTCGCGGGGAAGCCCTCCGTGAGGGCCATGGGCGTCACCCGCGCATGGCCGGGCTTTCGGGCGCTCCCCGGGGTGGCCGCCGAGATAGCGGCGGTGGTCAGGACCCGCTCCGCCCCCGGGGGGGCGCTGGAGGGCGAGGCGTCGCTGGACGGGGACTTCACCAGGGAAACGTTCCGGGCTTCACTGGCATCGGAGGTGCCGGTGATGCACGTCGCCAGCCATTTCCGCCTGGATCCGGAGAGCCTCGACGGCACGGTGCTCCTGATGGGGGACGGGACCACGGTGAGCCTGAGGGAGTTCGCCTCCGGCGGGGATCTGGACTTCAGGGGCCTGGATCTGCTGGCGCTCTCCGCCTGCGACACCGCCTCGGGCTCGAGGGGAGGTGAGGGGCGGGAGGTGGAGAGCCTGGCCGAGACCGTCCAGAGGGCCGGAGCCTCGGCGGTCCTGGCCACCCTGATGCCCGTCGACGACCGTTCCGCCCCGGAGCTCATGCGGGAGTTCTACCGGCTCCGCTACGTCGAGGGCATGGACAAGGCGGAAGCCCTCCGCCGCGCGCAGCTGAAGGTCATGCTGGACGGAACGGCGCCGCCCCCCGTGCCGGACCTCCGAGCCGCCCCGGCTCCGCCGCCCGGGCAGTCTCCCCCGGCCCCGGCTTCGCGCCCAGCGCCGCACCCGGCCGCTTCTTCCCCATCCGCCGCCGCCTCCGGAACGCCCTCCGCCTGCAGTGAGGACTCCCCTGCCGGATCCTGCGGGAATGCCTCCCCGGAAGTGGCGGCAGCCCCGAGAGGGATCTCCCTCGCCGCCGCCGGCATTGCGGGACAGGGCCCAGGGGCCCCGCCGCCCCCGCGCTGGGAGGGCACCGGGTTCTCGCACCCGTACTACTGGTCTCCTTTCGTGGTCATGGGGGCCTGGAAGTAGAGGCGACTTCCGAAACCCGTCCCTGCAACGGCCGGCTCCCGCAAATCGCCTCCGCGCCGGGCATGCGCCATTCCCCCGGAGCCGTCGGCCCCCGATATCCCCTCCGCCCCGCTTCCCCGCCCAGAACCCCAGGAGTTAAAACCGTGGAATCAGCCGTTCCGGCCCCTAAACCCGGCCTCAGGAAAGAAATCGCGGCGGCGGCAGTCCTGCTGGCCCTTTTCGTCTCGTCCGCAAGCTCCCCGGTTCTGGGGCGGGAGGAGCCCCGGGAAACACGGGAGATGCCCGCCGCCGGGGAGGGGGCCAGCGTCCTCCCGGGCTCTCCTGCGCCTGCCGGCTCCCCCGCCGCCGGGGCTCGCGGTGAAAATCCGGATTCCGGGCCCTCCGCCGCTGCCGGTGCGGATCCCGCCCGGTCCACGGAGGGGGGCGGGGCCGCCGGATCTCCGCCTCCGGCGTCTCCGGTCGCGGCGGCCCCTTCGGCGCAGGCGCCGCACCCGGCCGGTCCGATTGCCCGCTACAGGCCCGCCTGGAGGTTTCCGCCGATGGGGGCAGGGCTGGAGGAGATGCGCCGCAGGGCCGAGGAGCTCACGGACGCCCTGGACTACAGCGGCGCGGCGGAGGCCTGGGGGAATCTCGCCTCCGGTGCCGGGGAGGCGTACGGGACCGCCGACCCTAGGGCCCTGGCCGGGGCCGGAATGCGGGCCAGATCCCTTCTGGACGGGAGGGAGAACGTGGCCGGCGCCTGGGAAGGGGCCGAGGCGGCGGCCGCGGGGCTGGCGGGGGCGCTGGGGCCCAGATCCGAGGAGGCCCTGTTCGCCCGGGAGACGGCGGGGAGGTTCCGGGTCTCGGACTCGGACTCCAGGAAGGGCGCGGACGTTCTTCTCGGGGTGGCAGAAGACTCGGAGGCCGCCCTGGGGAAGTGCCACGCGCTGACGCTTTCAGCCAGGAGATCGCTTGCCCTGGCGCGGATGGCCGCGGCCAGGGACGGCCGCGACGGGGAGGCCTTCGCGGCCGCTTCCCTCGAGGCGGCGGCGGCGCTCGGGGAAGTCGCCGGGATGCAGGAGGAGCTCACCGGACGGGACAGCCTGGACGCCGCCGACGCCAGGCGCGCGCAGGCGGCGGCCCTGCTGGGGACGGGGGACCCTTCGGGAGCGAGGGATCTCTATTACGCCGCGGCCGAGACCCTCTCGGAACGTGTCGGTCCGGAGAGCCCCGACGCCCTCGCGGCGGGGGCGGGAATGGCGGAGGCGCTCCTCGCCGGAGGCGAGACGGAGGGGGCCGGGGAAATCTTCGCCTGGGTGGCCGAGACCCTGGAGGGGAAGCTGGGTCCACTCCATCCTGCGGTCCTGGACGCCAGGGCAGGGCTCGCGGGCGCCCTGGCCGCCTCGGGCGGGTACGCGGAGGCGCGGGACGTCCTCCGGGCCACCGTCGAGGCCAGGGCCGTCTCACAGGGCGGGGACCACCCCGCAACCCTCACCGGCGCGAACGATCTGGGTTTCCTTCTCATGGCGACGGGCGATGCGGCCGGCGCCCGCGGGGCTCTCACCCGCGCCTGGGAAGGGAGATCAAGGACGCTCGGCATCTCCCACCCCCTCACGGAGCTCTCCGGCCGCAACCTGGCAGGCGTCCTCCTGAGCGCGGGAGACGGGGCCGCCGCGGCGGAGATCCTCACGGCAATCCTCGACGCCCGCGGCGCCGCGCGGGGCACCGGGGAGACGGGCGGGGCCGGGACGGCGGCCGCGGCGGACCCCGGGGGGACGGGGGGGGATCGGCCGGACGCGGCGGAAATCGCGGCGCCCGCCGCTGGCGCGCGGGACCGGGAGACCCTGGAGCTGCACCTCATCCTGTCCGAAGCCCTGCTCAGATCCGGCGAGTTCCGGAAGGCCGGCGAAGTGTGCCGGGCGGCGCTCTCGTCCGCGGAAGCCGGGCTGGGGCCGGAACACGAGGCCGTCCTGGACCTCCGTGAGTGCCTGGGGAGGGCGCTTGTGAAGGCCGGGGAGGCGGGAGCCGCGAAGGAGGAGCTCGCACTGGTCCGGGAGGCCAGGGCACGGCTGTCGGGCGCGGACGATCCGTCGGCCCTGAGGACCGGGACATGGCTCGCATCCGCCATGGCCGGCAGCGGGGAGTACGCGGCAGCCCGCGACCTGCTGGAACGGACACTCGCGGCGCAGGAGAGGATTCTGGGCCCGGGGCACCAGGACGCCGGCACGACCATGTCCGTCCTGGGGGCGGTGCTTGCCGAGAACGGAGAGTTCGGAGCCGCGAGGCGGACGCTCGAATCGGCGCTCCGCCAGCTGGAGGGCCGGTCGGGACCCCTCCATCCCGACACGCTGGAGGTGCTCTACAGCCTGGGGGCGACGATGTTCATGGAGGGGGACTGGGCCGCGGCGCGGGAGACCCTTTCCCGGGCGTCGGAAGGCAGGGCCGAGGCCCTCGGGCCGGGGCATCCGGATTCCCTGGCGGCGGGAAACGCGCTGGCCGCCGCCCTGGCGGCCCTGGGCGAGTTCCGG
>JAISEQ010000402.1 GCA_031264045.1 Deltaproteobacteria bacterium | reverse complement strand
GCGCCGCCCGGACCCGGCCCCTGCCCGGAAGAGCCCCGCCGGGGCGCCCAGGCGGTCCCGGCGGTTCCGGCCCGATGTTCCGTCCCGATGTTTCCGGGCGCGTCCAGACCCGATCCCTGAGGCGCGAAAACGCCGGGCCCCTGAAGCGCCCTTCCGAAAGCGCCGGGCTCCCGGCGGGACGCGGGCCGACCCCGGTCCGAAACGACCGGACGGACTGCGCCGCCGGCCCGGAAGCCGCCAGGAGCTTCCCCTGCGGGCGGAGGGTGATCTCCTCCGCCGCGGCGGACCGGCGGGCCATCCCCGCGCATATTGAGGGAGATCCCCCGCGCGTGTTAAGATCACGCCGTCCCCTGCCACCCGACGGACGTCCCGCCGGCGGTCCCGGGGACCGTGGGACCGGAAAAGGGCCCGGAGGGCTTGCATGACCTCGCAGGTTCGGATAGGGGAGTTCACGGCCGGGGCGGGATCGCCACTGCTGGTGATAGCTGGCCCCTGCGTCATCGAGAGCCTGGACGTGTTGAGGGAGACCGCGCGGGGGCTGAAGGACGCATGCGTCCGCCTCGGCGTCAACCTGGTCTTCAAGTCCAGCTTCGACAAAGCCAACCGCTCCAGCCTCTCCAGCTTCAGGGGGCCGGGCATGGAGAAGGGCCTGGAGGCGCTGGACGCCGTCAAGCGGGAGTTCGGGATACCCGTCATAAGCGACATCCACGAGAAGGACCAGGCCAGGGTCGCCGCGGAGGTGCTGGACTACATCCAGATCCCGGCCTTCCTGGCAAGGCAGACCGATCTGCTCGTGGCGGCTGCGAGGACCGGGAAGCCCGTTAACGTCAAGAAGGCGCAGTTCATGGCGGCCGCCGACATGCAGTACGCCGTGCAGAAGATGGAGGGCCAGCCGGGCTTCGCCGGGCTCACCCTGTGCGAACGCGGAGCCTCCTACGGCTACCACAACCTCGTGGTCGACATGAGATCGCTCGTGATCCTCCGGTCCTTCGGCTGGCCCGTGATCTTCGACGCCACGCATTCGGTCCAGCTCCCGGCCGCGGCCTCCGGCAAGTCCGGAGGGGAGCGGCGCTTCATCCCGGCGCTGGCGCGCGCGGCCGCCGCGGTGGGCATAGACGGGATATTTCTCGAGACGCACCCGAGACCGGCCGAGGCCCTGTGCGACGCCGCGAACCAGTGGCCGCTCGACCGAGTGGAGGGGCTGCTCAAAACCCTGATAGACATTCGCGGGGCCGTCCCCCAGGAGGCAGACTGTGACGACGACGCCATCTGATCCCGCTGCCGTCCCCGCACCCCCCCTCGCCCGCATCCGCTGGGTCGGGTTCGACGTGGACGGGGTAATGACCGACGGCGGCATAATCCTGGCCGCGGACGGCACCGAGTCCAAGCGCTTCAGCAGCCGGGACGGGCATGCCCTGAAGCTCCTGGTCAGATCGGGACTGGAAGTCGCGATCATCACCGGCCGCAGGAGCAGGGTGGTGGAGCTCCGCGCGAGGGAGGTAGGCATCGAATCCATACACCAGGCGGCCTTCGACAAGCTCGAGGTCTACCGGGGCATCCTCCGCGACCGGGGCCTCGCCCCCGAGGAGACGGCCTTTGCCGGGGACGACATGGTGGATCTGCCCATCATGATCCGGTGCGGGCTGGCCATGGCTCCGGCTGATGCCGCCCCCGAGGCGCTCGCCCGGGCTCACTTCGTGGCCCGCTCCGGGGGCGGCCGCGGCGCGGTCCGCGACATGGCGGAATACATCCTCCGCGGCAAGGGCCTCTGGGAAGGGGTGATGGAAACCTACCTCCGCCGGGATCCCTCTTGACGGACTGTCCGCCGGAAGGCGCGGGCCCTGCCGACGCGGCCGCTGAGCCCGGCGGACCGGGACCGCGGGAGCGTTCCGGCGAATACCCTGAGGAGACGTCGGGCGGCATCCCGAGAGAGGCTCCCAGCGCGCCCCCGGCGGAGGGCGGGGACACGGCGCGGGAGTCCCCAACCGGAAGCACCCTGGAGGATCCCCCGGAGCCGTCACCCGAAATCACGCAAGACGCCTCTGACGAAGCAGCGGCGAACGGCTCCCAAAAAATATCCGCAGGCGACTCGTCCAAACCAGGGAGCGGGGAAAGCCACTCCCGGGCAGTCAGGGAAACGGCCGTTGCGGGAGGATCGGCCGTATCCGACAAGACCGGAGCGGGCTCGGGGCCGGAACCTCCGCCCGGCTCTCCGGCATTCGCGGAACCTGCGGGATCTCCGAACACCCCATCGTCCCCGACCGCTCAGGAACTTCCCGCTGACCTTCAAACTCCTGACACGGTCGAATCGACTGATTCCAGACCCTCTCAAGATCACGATGAAACTGCTGTATCGACAGATCATTCATCTTCCCTAAACCATACGAATTCCGGAGATCCTCCAGATTCGATAAACCCCACGGATTCCGGAGATCCTCCAGCTTCGGGCAACCCCACGGATTCCGGAGATCCTCCAGCTTCGGGCAACCCCACGGATTCCGGAGATCCGAAAGATTCAGGTAACCACGCGGATTCCGGAAATCCGAAAGATTCAGGTAACCACACGGATTCCGGAGATCCGAAAGATTCAGGTAACCACGCGGATTCCGAAAATCCTCAAGCTTCTGGAGATCTCACGGCTTCCGGATATCGATCGCCTGTCGGCAATTCCGAATCTTCAGATGATTCCGAATCGTCCGACGTGTCTGGAGCTGCCGTAGATCCCCCCGCCCCCGAAGACGCGCGCGATCCCGACGATCCCGAAGATTCCCCGCAGAACCCTCTGCTGTTGCGGCTCCGCAAGCAGGCCCTCGCCCTGCCGGCCTCTCCGGGCGTCTATATCATGAAGGACGCGAAAAGCAAGATCATATATGTAGGAAAAGCCAAGGTCCTCCCCAGGCGGGTGTCCAGCTACTTCCGGATGTCCGGACTGTCCGCAAGGATCGGGCTCATGGTGGACAGGATAAGGGCATTCGAGTTCGTGGTGACGAACACGGAGAAAGAGGCGCTCATCCTGGAGAACAGCCTGATAAAGAAGCACCGTCCCCGCTACAACGTCCTTCTCCGCGATGACAAGACCTACCCGTCGTTAAGATTGAGCATAAACGAACCCTTCCCCCGCCTGGAGATCGTCAGGAGGCCCGCCCGCGACGGCTCCGTCATCTACGGTCCCTTCCCGAGCGCCGGCGCCCTGGGGCAGACCCTGAAGATGGTCTCCCGGCTCTTCCCTCTCAGACGCTGCAGGCGACCGGACGTGAAGAAGGTGCCCAGACCCTGCCTGAACTTCCAGCTGGGGCTCTGCGCCGGGCCATGCCGGGCGGACTACACCGAGGAAGAATACAGACTCATAACCGACGGCGTGAGGCTTTTCTTCAGGGGAAGGCGCGACGAGCTCCTGAAGGGGCTCAAGGCCGAAATGAAGAGGAAGTCGGACGCCTTCGAGTTCGAGGCGGCCGCCGTATTGCGCGACCGGGTCTACGATCTGGAGAAGACCCTCGAGCGTCAGCTCGTCGCCTCGTTCGGCGACCGCGATCTGGACGCCTGGGCGCTCGCCAGGGAGGGAGGCTTCACGGGAGGCGCCGTGCTGAACGTCCGGGGCGGGGCCGTCACCGGCTGCCAGCCCCTCATGGCCGACGGGGCGCCCGCCGAGGAGGAGGCCCCGGAGGCGCTCGCGAGCCTCATCGCCCAGTTCTACGGCCAGAAGAACGCCCCGCCCCCCGAGATCCTGGTTCCTCTGGCGCTTCCCCGGGAGGAGGCGTCGGCTCTGACCGAGTACCTCCAGAGCCTGGCCGGGAAGACGGTGAAATTCCTCACCCCACGCCGGGGGGACTCGGCGAGGCTCCTGGAGATGGCGGCCGAGAACGCCAGGGTGACCCTTTCCGAACGGCTCGCCAGGATGGCCAAGACCACCGGGGCGCTGGCCGAGCTCAAGGCGAAGCTGCATCTGGAGAAAATCCCCCGCCGCCTCGAGTGCTTCGATCTGGCTCACCTCCAGGGGGAGGCCGCCGCCGCCGGCATGGTGGTCATGGAGGAGGGGGACTTCCGGAAAAGCCAGTACAGGGTCTTCAAAATCAGGGAGGCCAAGGGCGGGGACGACTACGAGGGCATGCGCGAGGTCATGCGGCGCCGCTTCAATCCGGGAAAGGACCCGGCGAAGTGGCCTCCCCCGGATCTGCTGGTGCTGGACGGCGGCCGCGGGCAGATCGCCTCGGCGCTGAAGGCCTTCGACGATCTCGGCGTCGGCCGTCCCCCCATCTGCGGCATCACCAAGGACCGCCTGCACGGCGGCCCGGACCGGATCTTCCTGCCCGGCAGGGTGAACCCCGCCGACCTGAAACCGGGGTCCGCGGGACTCCTCATACTGGCCAAGCTCCGCGACGAGGCCCACCGCTTCTCCCGGGCCTACCACCACGGCATGCGCTCGAAGGAGATGGTCATGTCGGCCTTCTCCGGCATAAAGGGCCTGGGCCCGATACGCCTGAAGGCGCTCCTGAAGCTTAGGGCCACCCTGGACGATCTTGACGAGGTCCAGGACGCGGAGATACTCAAGGCCGCGCCACTTTCCCCCGAGGCCCTGGCGGAATTCCGCGGCAGGCTGGCCAAGCTGCTAGCCGGAGGCGGTCCGGCCCTTTCCGAGGACGGAACCGCGGGAGGGGACGCCGGGGACGGCTCGACCGGCAGTGACGGCTCGACCGACCAGGACGCGGAAACCGCGGACGGTGCGTTCTACACCGGTAACGTCCCGAGCCTGCCCGGCTCCGCCGGAACGGAAGACCCCGGCTTCCCGGAAGCGGAGGACGCCGATAATTCGAACGAGGCGGAGATGTCCGGGAACGGACGCGACGCCTGAAAGTCATGGCCCCGCATGCCTCCCCGGATAGGGAAGGGAACGGGGGGAACGCCGATGCGACCGGCTCAGTAATCATCGAAGCCGCTGAAAAACAGAACACTCTCGACTTGCACTCGATGATAACCTGCCGCCACTTATGCCTTTATGTTTGATTCCACTGCGGAAACCCCTCACTTGACCTTTCTGAGGCCAAAGTGCTTAGGCAAGGGTTGTACTAAATAACGAGGAATTGGCTTAAATTCAGGTGCTTTCGATGCCGATGACGTATAGAGTTCAAGCTCTCATTTGAGGAGGGATGAGTTTTCGCAGTGGAATCAAGTTTGATTCCACTGCAAAAAGCCCTCCTTTGGCCTTTCGGAGACCATTGCGCGTACGCAAGGGAAGCTCGAATTGGCGAAAATTTGACTTAAATGCAGGGAGTTTCATTCCGAAAACTCATGACGTTCTCTCTCATGTTGAAAGGGGATGGTTTTTTTGCAGTCGAATCAAAGTTTCGGCCGATCCCGAAAACGGGTTGCGGCTAACCACCCTCACATCCCGGTGCGACCAGCGGCAACGAGCGCAACATCTCCCCGTCCCGGAAAGTCCTTCCCGCCCCGTTTTCATGAGCCTACCGTTCCGGGCCGCAGCGGATCAAGTCCTGAAACGGAAAAGGCCCCCTCCAGACACCTGAAGGAAGCCCCGGCTCCCCGCCGTCCCGCTTCGGCACCTACCTGTCCTTTGAACTAACGCCCATGCCCGAGCCCGGCGAGGACGGCAGGAAGTACCCCGTGTTCCGGCGGCCGCCTTCAGGCCGGGGAGGCCCCGGACAAGGAGTTCGGAAACAGCCCCGCCGCGCCTCATGCGTATACGGGATAAAGGAGCCCGTGTCCCTCCGGTTTGCGGTGGGGGCACCCCTTTTCCGAACGGGGATCCAGGACGGCTATCCTCCCGGCCGTCTCCTCGGAGAGAGCCTTCGCGGACTGGGCGCTCAGCTTTCCGGTCGTATCCGGAGCGGAAGGCGCCGAGGTCCTCTTCAGCCTCTCGGAAAGGATCAGGCTCTCGGAAGGGGCCTTGCCCTTACCTTCGGTCCCTCTGCCCGTCTCCCCGGCCTTGCCATCGGTCTGTTCCGGGGCGTTCTGGGGAGGACGGTATTCCGGGCGGGGGTAGAGGGGCCCCATCCGTCCCAGCGTGTTGTAGGCGTTCCTGTTCTCAACCTGCATGGTCACGTCGCTCCTTCAGGCCGGCGCGGCGTCAGGCCCGGCCGGACCGATCCTCCAGGAGAAGTCCCCCACTCCTGCTTGAGTAAGTCCCCCACTCCTGCTTGAGGATGTCCGCGCTCCCGCTAGAGGAAGTCCCCCCTTTTGAACTTGAGCGCCTCTACGGCGGCCAGCGCCGCGGTGTCGGAGCCGAGCTCCTTCAACGGGTCGTCTGCGGGGAGCTTCTTCGTCAGGCTGTCCAGACCGCCGGCCTGGAGGGAGAGCTCCTCCGCCAGGGGGGCGAGGTCCTTGAGGGTGTTTGAGGGGTCGCCCAGGGACACGGCGTACTCCTCCAGGAGCCCCAGGGTCTCCTCTATCTTCTGAGCGGCCTCCTGCGGGGTGGCGGACGGGGCGGCGGCGGACTCGGATCTGAGGACCGAGAGCTGCAGCTGGGAGAGGCTGTTGCGGCTCAGAAACTCAGCGGCGGCGTCCCTGCCAGACCCGCTGTTCCCGGAAAGAAGCTCCATCGCGCCCTTCAAACCCTCGGGTCCCGAGGAACCCATCGTCTTGTTCTGCTCCTCCAGGAGCGCGGCAAATTCTTCCGAGGCCGTCTTCTGGGTCTGGGCGGCGCTTGTCTCGGTCTGGGCGCGGAGGAACACGGCCTCGGCTATGCGGCTGGGATCGATTTTCATGGATAAGGTCCTCTGAAGTCCAGGGGTAAGATGACAGTCCTGGAAATGGGGATGGGCACGGGAGCTGTTCCCGGTGGCCCCGGACTCACGAGGGTCTCGCCCCATCGGGGAGTCCCCCGACCGATTGCTTTAGCAATATCGAGGCCAACTTTCCCCCCTCTTCCGGCAAGAAACGACCGTGTCCCCGGAAGACCGTGCCGGCTAAAAGGGCCGCCGATGAAACCCGGCGCTTGACCGCAAAAATTATATATGCGGGAATGACATGGAGGATCCTGAAAAAGTCTTCCGCACGGCTCCCCCGACTTATGGATCGGCCCGGAGGGATGTCGGTCGCCTCCCCCCATGCCCGGGACAGCCTGTCGGAGGACGGTCGCCCGATTTCCCCTTCAGATTATGTCATAATTTGAACTAAGCTTGCTGTTTGGAATGTTATGCCGAGCGGCGGACCGTAAAGGAGGCTCATAATGGCCCGCCCGGCTTAACGCGGCAGAATCAGCCGCCTGCCGACGGTCTTCCTGCCCGTCCGGGCTCGAAGCCGGCAACTGCCGGTCTTCCCTGCCGTTGAAACAAAGACGGAGTGATCTTAAGCCCTGAAGTCTCGTTTTTAAATCTGTCCCTTCTTCTGGCATCGTCCTTTCGTTTAGCCGGAGATCAATACGGTTATGATTCAATCATGCGTATCCTGGTTTACGATTCCTGCCGGTATATGCTCCGCATTTTCTTCTGATATTATGTAATGTCTGATTGGTACGGACATAGTCCAAGAATTCGCTTGACACCTCATGCGAAATTTCACATAAGGCACCAAATGACAGTCATTGAACTCTAAGAGAAATGATATTCTCCCACTGTCTTTAACTGAAGGAACATATCAAGAAGATTTGTTAAAATTTGTGTCTTTAGTTAAATTTCGTCTTTCCCTTATATTAAATATTAGATTGAATGTTAAGAAGAGCTTTAATATTTGATTCATTCCAAAAGCTGTCCGGCTTAACGGCTGTCAACGGATGAACAATAATTTTGCCAATATCTATTTTTCCCGCAATTAAAATAGGCTTATCCCATAAATTATTATATACATAAACTGTATCCAACAATACACACGCAACTTTCAAAAAATCAATGATTCTATAATCCCTGGCAATGATTATATCTTCTCGCACATCGTGTCCACCCGTCATGTATCTGTGAAGGACACGCTAGGAATGTCAATGCCCCTCCACATAGCGTTTACCCGTGCTTTCGGGGGGGGGAGGAGTTTCTGCAGTTTGAACAATCTGACACGGTACAAGGGCGACATCCTCTGTGACAGGGAAGGGGCAATAGGCCGAATCCTTTGCAACGGCAGTTCATCGCCGCGATCATAGTTCATCATAGAACCAGTTGATGGCAACATTTAATTTTTGGACTAGGTGCCAGCAGATTTCTGCCAAACCTACCCGGCAATAACACCACATGTAAATTCACGGGCGGAACGGACTCTGGCGGTGCTGTCGGGGCTCCCGGATAACCGACTCAGGACGGCCACGTCAAAAGATATCTGAAAGTTTTCACGAACACAGTGTTAACGAGAAGCTCAAATCATTATCAGAATAAGATTTTATCCGGCAACCCAACAGCGGTGCCGCAAATTGCCGACCTCGGTAAGATCCCGAAAGCCCAGACGCCCCAAAGGCCATACGACCGTCTCCTTCGGCACCGATGGCTCCGCACAAACGGCACCGACACCTCCGAACACAGAAAACCCCCGGACAGCCTTTGCCGCCTTGGGGGGGTATGAGGTGCCGGTTCGCCTCCCAGAGGAGGCGGACGAAAGCGACAAGGGGCAAGCCCCCCTACTCCTCCGCTTTCAGCGTGGGTGCCGCCCCGCAGACCGACTCCCAATCGCGAGTCCCGTCGGCGGCGGCATACGCTTTGGGGCCGCCAGGTCCGTTTCGGATATCACGCAAAAATTTCACGAAAAAAAATGGTCGGGACAACTGGATTTGAACCAGCGGCCCCTGCGTCCCGAACGCAGTGCTCTACCAGGCTGAGCTATGTCCCGAACCACCGCTCCACGTAGGAAGCGCCTTGCAAGGAATAAAGAATATAGTTCGCTAAGCCATTTTTGTCAAGCGTAATCTTCGCTTAGCTTCTCCCTGTGCCCTTCCCCCCCGGTTCCCCCCCCCATGCCTTCTTCAGCTCCGACCGCCCGCAGTCCCCCGGGCATCCCCCCGGCTCCGCCTGTCGTTTTTCCGGACTCCGCCGGTTCTCCCCGTCTCCGATCGCCCGCGGACCCCGCTTCCTTCCGCAGGTCCCCATCCCCTGCCAACCCCCTG
>JAISEQ010000390.1 GCA_031264045.1 Deltaproteobacteria bacterium | reverse complement strand
CGAAGATGATTTCCGGCCCGGTGATACGTACCGTGGACGGGTCGGACAGACGCTGGCAATCAGTCATAGTTCTTCTCGCATTGTCGGGGCGGCCGCTTCGCGGCGGCTCGCGTGTCGGTGTGCTACTGGCCCGGGAAGCCAGGCAGGACGCGGAGAAGGGTCTCGTGGGCGCCGTCGCGGCTCCTCCCCCGGGGCCTCTGCACCGTTAAAGTGCCGCTGGAATCATCCCGCCATCAGCCGAAACATTTATGGGACATGCTGAAGCGCGGGTGAACGGGAAGACTGGCATGAATTGCCGTGATAATAAGGAAAGCATGCCTTCCTCTGAAAAGATGACGCGGCCTGATGATTTTAAAAATATATGTTTCCAGATTCTTTGTCAAGTTAAATATTTGAATTTATAGACATCATCAAAAAATAATTTTGCGAAAATGACTTTCGCATCCGTTTATGTCGTTGTTTTTTGATTTTGAAATCTTAGATTTTTGATTTTGATATAATTCTCAAGATAATCTCAAGTTCAATGATAAATTATCAACAAATGCACACAACTTAAATAACATTTAAATTTTCGCATTCAAATATTTTTCGATAGTAAATTCAATTTATGTCCGCCAAATCAAGCATTTGTTTAATTTATGTACCGTTGATAAAGATTTCGAACCAATGAATTTCGCGCAAGCATATTTCACACGAATGAATTTCGCGCAAGCCGATTTCACACGATTTCGATAAAACGCGACATCTGACATCTGGCATCACGAAAATCATTAACAAGCATTGCGATTCCTTCCTCCAGCACAATGACCTCATCCATCACGCCAGCGCAAAAATTCCAAACGGCAGGTCAGTCAAAATCAACTCCCAGTCATCAAAGCAACCGGATGAGCGTCAAGACTGGAGGACAACATTAAGCACACTGGGAATACACGTATTGAAATATCCTCTCCGAAAGAGCCTTATAATTTTCTCGGCAATTGCCAAAGAACCTTTGTTGCTGTTAATTTCATCTGTCGCCCTGGCCATCGCGATGCTCCATCCATCCTGGCATCGGCCCCTGATCCTGACGTTCAAGGCAGATTGAACCTAGGTCCGGCTACTATCATCTTCATTCTATACATTACAGAAAAATTGTTCTGATTAAATTTTATCTCGATGATTTGCCAGCATGAGGAGCAACAACCCAAGATCGTGTTGACTCCGCAAAATTTTCTGATTCAAGAAGTTCCTGGTGTCTTGCATCGAATCTTTAATCCGCAGACTGATCATTTAACATCTTGGATGATATTTTGTACTTGCCATAATATCATGAGGGATAATCTTCACCAGATAATTAAGATGCAACATATCTTTGGAGTAAACAGGCGGATATCGTCTGACTGAATGTGTCATACCTGCAGAAAACGCTCCATCGCGTCCGGAGATACGTTTGAAATGTTTCTACTGGTTAAACTCAATATTCATTAGCAAAGCAACCAAAATATTTAATCGCAGATGATCATCTTAAAATTACTTAAGCTTGCCAATGTTTGTTTCGTTTGCCTTACATATCTCTTAAGGACATTAAATTCCCTGATGTTTTAAATCATTCGGAACTTGTGATCCAATCCTGTCTCCGATAAGTTTCACAGGAAAGCGGTGAAACATTGATTCCACTGCGAAAACTCATCCCTCCCCGAATGAGAGGGTGAACTCTATACCTCTTCGGCATCGAAAGCACCTGTATTTAAGCCAAATCCTCGTCATTTCGTGCAACAGTTGACTAAGCATTTTGACCTCTGAAAGGGTCAAGTGAGGGGTTTTCGCAGTGGAATCAAACATTTACCCTGGAACACTACATCATGACGGGCCGACACTTCCCTTTCGCCAACGAGCGGCCGGGGCAGGACAATTCCAATGACGTCGGCCCCGCCGGATCCCCCCGCGACAGGCCAAATAAGGCCTAATCAAATCAAATCAAATCAAGCACAATCCAGTCCGGCTAGCCCGGCCAAGGACGCCGGCGAACGGATACCCTTCGCCGTACGATCCGCGGAATCCTGACGGACGCATACGGACATAAAATCCTCGTTCGGCTTGTCGGTCTGGAAAATAAGACTGCGGCCAAACCTCATCAGCGGGAATTCACCGTACGCTCAAGACAGCTGTCGGGAAGCCGTCTCGGGATTTCCGCGGCTCCGCATCGGCCTGTGCCCGGCGCGTCCGCTCCCCTTCTTTCCTCCCGCCCGCCGTCTTTCCGTCCCGCCAAAGGCGTTCGGGCTCACCCCGTCAGCGCCGCGAGGCTGTCCCGGAACCGATCGCGGACACTCTCGAACACCCCGGCGATGGCCGGATCGAAATGCGTGCCAGAGCCCTTGAGGATTATCTCCGCCGCCCGGTCATGCGGCATGGGGCTCTTGTAGGGTCTCCGCGACACCAGCGCGTCGTAGACGTCCGATACGGCCATGAGCCTCCCCTGGACCGATATGGCGCTCCCGGCCAGGCCCAGGGGGTAGACCGTGCCGTCCCACTTCTCGTGGTGGCCGACCGCCAGAAGCCGCGCGTGGTCCATGAACTCCGCGTCCGATTCGGGGAGAGTCGCCCTGATTCCGTCTATGATCTCGCCGCCGGCCGCCGCGTGCCTCTTCATCTCCTCGTATTCCCCCGGCGTCAGGGGCGCCGTCTTTTTCAGGATCGCGTCGGATACGGCAATCTTTCCCACGTCGTGGAGCTTGGAGCTCTGGAGGACCGTCTCCCGGTCCCAGCCGCGCGTCTCGTCCGCGTACAGCCCGGCCTCGTCCAGTCCCTCCAGGAGCAGCTCCAGCCAGCGCGTCGTGCGCGTCACGTGTCCGCCGGTCACGTCGTCGCGAAACTCCACCAGGCTCGTTACGGCGGAGAGGAGAGTCGCCTGGAGCCTGGCCACCCGCCCGGACCCGCCGGCGCCGCCGGCCGGCCCCGTCCCGGACGCCGCCTCACCCCGGGCCGCAAGCTCCCTTCTGAGCTCGGCAATCTCGGCCCTGGCCGCCTCCAGCTCCCGGCCCTTCCCCTCAGCCTCGGACCTTAACCCCGCGAGCTTCCTCAGCACCCAGGCCTTCTGGAGCAGCGGGACGCCCGTCACCGGCTTGGGAAGATGGCAGGCCCAGGCGGGCGGGGCGCCCGGCGCGTCTATCAGGTTCGCCGTCCCGCCCGCCGCCTGCAGGACGACTGTCTCCGAGTTCCGGGGGTCCTCCCGGATCCGTCTCAGGCTCTCCGGGGCGTTCATGGCCGGCTTTTCGATGTCCATGACGACGACGGCCGGGACGCGGCTTTTCATGGCCAGCTCGAGCCCCTCGTCGTCCTGGACCGCCAGGACCTCGCAGAGGCCCGCGAACGCCGTCTCGGCCCGCCTGACCTCGGTCCTGGTGAGCCCGGCCAGAATGACCAGCGTGTCCCCGAACAGTCCCGTCATGACCGCGCCTCCACTTCCGGCCGCGGGGCCGCGGCCCTGACAGGCCGCCGGGCTTCAGCTCCCCGCCCCGCGCCGGGGGGCGAAGACCGACCGGCACGCTATGGGCATCCGCCATCCCACCCCGAAGGCCTGGCCGGTGATGCGCAGCACCGGGGCCGCCTGCCGCCTCTTGAACTCTGCCGCGCGGACGAGTCCCGCCACCTTCATGACGACCCCCGGATCGAAGGCCCCCCCCGAGGCGAGCTCGTCGGGGCTCCTCCGGCGCTCCAGGAGCTCCCTCAATATCCCGTCCAGCTCGTCGTAGGGGGGCAGGCTGTCCTGGTCTGTCTGGCCGGGCCTCAGTTCAGCCGAGGGCGGCTTGGTCATGGTGCTCTCGGGTATGACGACGCCCTCCCGGTTTATCCACCCGGCAAGGCGGAAGACCTCGGTCTTGTACATGTCGCCTATGACCGCCAGCGCCCCGCACATGTCCCCGTAGATGGTGCAGTAGCCGACGGAGATCTCGCTCTTGTTGCCGGTGGTGAGCAGCATCCGGCCGAACTTGTTGGCGACGCCCATGAGGAGCGTCCCCCGGATCCTGGCCTGGACGTTCTCCTCCGCCGCATCGGGCGGGAGATCCCCGAAGACGGGGGCCAGGAGCCCACCGAAGGCGTCCATGGCGTCCCTTATGGACACCGTGTCGACGCGCCCGAGCCTGAGGTTCGCCGCCAGATCCGCCGCGTCCCTGACAGAGTGGCCGGAGGACCAGGGGGAGGGCATGACCAGACCGTGGACATTGTCCGCCCCCATGGCGGAAGCCGCAATGGCGGCCGTCAAGGCGGAGTCGATCCCGCCGGAAAGCCCGAGGCACACGGTCCCTATGCCGCTTTTCAGGCAGTAGTCCCTGACGCCGAGCCCCAGGGCCCGCCAGGTCTCGCTTTCCGGCTCCAGATCGTCTTCGGCCACGGCGGCGCGGGGCGATTCGAGATCGACCACGACCGTATCCTCCGCGAACCCCGCCGCCCTGGCCGCCATGGCGCCGTCGGGCCCGAAAAACGAGCTCCTGCCGTCGAAGATGAGCTCGTCGTTGGCCCCGGCCTGGTTCACGTAGACGGCCCTGACCCCCCGTCGCCGGGCAAGGGCCGAGAGCATGTCCTCGCGGAGGCGCTGCTTGCCCACCGAGAAGGGGGAGGCGGAGAGGTTCAGGAGGACGTCGAAGGGGGGATGGCCGTCCAGGGGGTCCGCGCGGTACATGGGGGCGGGCCAGTAGGCCTCGTCGTTCCAGACGTCCTCGCAGACCGTCACCGCGAACTTCAGCCCCCCCCTCTCGAAGACCAGGGGCGCGTCCCCCGCCTCGAAGTAGCGGGCCTCGTCGAAGACGTCGTAGGTGGGGAGGAGCCTCTTGGCGTAGGCGTGCCTCACCGCGCCCCCCTCCATCACCAGGGCGAGGTTCCGGAGCGGCCTCCCCTTGCCGCGGTTGAATCCCACGGAGCCCACGACGGCCGCGACGTCAACGCCCGCGAGCCCGCGGGCCAGCTCCTGCGCCGCATCCTCGGCCTCCTTCACGAAGGCCGGGTAGAGGAGCAGGTCCCTCGGGGGATAGCCGGTGAGCGAGAGCTCCGGGAGCACGGCAAGCCCGGCCCCCCCCGCCGCCGCGGCCCTGACGGCCTCGAGCGCCTTCCTGGAGTTCCCGCGGATGTCCCCCACCGTAGGGTTCAGCTGCACGAGGGCGCACTTCATTCGGAAAGCCTTTCTGGGGGGGGAGACGGGAGATCCGGGCCCGGACGGGCGCGGCCCGGGGCCGCACGGGACGGCGTCCGCGGGAAACCGCCCACGCCTCCGCCTGCCGTCCGTCAACCCGGTTTTTAGCACAATGCACGGACCCGCACAATATCCGACGGCGCCCGCGGGAGACTTTCCGGCCCGCCGGGACGCCCGGACCCGCAGCCGCCCGGCCGCCTCCGCTCCCGGCTTTCCGCGAACCGCCGTTTC
>JAISEQ010000340.1 GCA_031264045.1 Deltaproteobacteria bacterium | reverse complement strand
TCTCAAGATGGGCTCAAGTACTCGGGATAACATATCAGACCGCCTGGAGGATGTTCTGCCGCGGGCAGATAAAGGGAGCAAAACAACTACCCACAGGAACCATAATAGTGCCTGATCCGTACCAGTCTGTTAGCCAGGTGTCAGACCATGTGGATCGTACCGTTATTTATGGGCATCCGGGATTGAGTGTGAAATATGTGAGGGGTTTTAATATTTGAATTCAGCGGAGACTCAACATATGGTAGAAGTATAAAATAAGTAATTAATAGCTATGCATCTCTAAAAAAATATGTACCCGTCTCCTCTGAACGGCTGCGGGCGTCCTTCCCGGTTCAGCCCCCGTGCTCCTCAGTCTTTTCGTGCTCCTCCGTCTTCTCGGGCCCGTCCGGCTTCCCCGTCTTCTCGGACCCGTCCGGCTCCTCCGTCTTCTCGGACCTGTCAGGATCATCCGGCTTTTCGGGCCCGGCCGACGCCTCCGGCATAGCGGACTCCGGGCGGTAACGGTCCGCCTCAGCAAGGCACTCTGACATAGCCGTTTCCAGGTACAGCCTCTCAAGGGCCTTCCGCGCCCTCCTGGTGAGCGCCGCCAGGGGTTCCTTGGGGCCGGGACGGAGCGGCTCGCCTATGGCCACCCTTATCGTCCCGCTGCGGGGAACGAGCGAGCCGGACGGCCAGAGGTTTCCGGAGTTCACGATGGCAAGAGGCACCAGGGGGACGCCCGTGTGCTTGGCCAGTATGAAAGCTCCCTTCTTGAAGGGCAGAAGCGGCAGCGCCGCGTCCCTGTTCCTGGTGCCCTCTGGGAAGATGGCGAGCACCTCTCCCGCGGCGAGCCGCGCCTCGGCCTCCGAAATCATCTTCCTCGCGGCATCGGCGCCGCCCTCGCGCTCGACCAGCATGTGGACGCGCTTCAGGACCCACCCGAAGACCGGTATGCGGCCCAGGGCCGACTTGGCTATCCAGGAGAGCGGCCTCTCCACGGCCATGGAGGCGGCGGGGATGTCCAGGAGCGAGCGGTGGTTGGCGTAGACTATGAAGCCGCCCTCCGGGGGGACGTTCTCCCCGCCGGTCACGTCCATGCCGATGAAGGCCGGGCCCAGGACGACGGACGCCCACACCTGGCCCGAGACGGTCCTCGCGAAGGTTTTGGACGCGAGGCTCCCGGCCAGGCACACGATGCCCGCGGCCACGGTCATGGCCGTGAAGAGCGGGATGTACCACGCGGCCGCGAGCGCCCGCGAGATGGCTTTCCCCAGGGCGCGGATCATGCCTTCCTGCGGGCGGCTATGTGCTTTTCCAGGCGCGGGAGCTCGTCCGTCTCCCAGCCCGGCGAGAGGCGGATCTTGAGGAAGGCCTCGAGCAGGGCCTCCAGGATGTCCAGGAGCTCCGAAAGGAGCCCCACTCGGTCCAGGAAGACCCCCGCCTGTCCCAGGTCGTCGGTCTCGGCCGAGTCCTTCACGGCCGCGAGCTTCACGCCCTGGGGGGAGACGGAGTCGGAGGGGAGCGAGAGCCTCCATTCCCTGCCGTCGGACTTGATCCGGAGGGTGCCCCGCGTGACCTTCTTGTTGTTCCCGAGGGCGGAGTAGGCCTCGTCCCAGTCCGTGTCCGCAGGCTCCACCGGGGTGGTGATGGCGACGGACCTCCTGCTCGGGCCCTGGCCCGAGGAGAGCTTCAGGCTGTTCTCGAAGAAGAGCTCCACCGCGTCGCCGGAGGGGAGCCTGACCGTCCCGCCCCCGGACTCGGAGGCCAGGTAGAGCCAGGTGAGGAACTCCTCGCCCAGGAACATCTTGTCGTTCCACAGATCCAGGAAGTCGATGCCCTCGAAGATTCCGGCAAGGGACACGTCCCTCGCGCCTTTCTTCCCTTTCGCCAAGATGCAACCTCGCTTTGTCGCGTGAGCGTCCGCATCGGGGCGGGACGCCCGGACGCGGCCAGAAGGCCAAGGGGCGGGCCTGGGGCCCGAAAGGCCCGGGTTGGCCGGGCCGGTGGAAACGGGTGGTGCCGGGGCACGGGGCGGAACGCCCGCTGGAATGCGCGCGGCCGCGGGGGATGCCCGGCGCCGCGCAGGAGGCCCGGAGACGCCTCTGGGGCGGGGGAAGCCTGGAGCTGGAGGCTCCCCGCCGGGCGGGCCGGGGGGGAAGGCCGCCTGCGGGCCGGAGGGGAATGCCGCCTGTTGGCCGGAGGGGAAGGCCGCCTGTTGGCAGGAGGGGAAGGCCGCCTGCGGGCCGGAGGGGAAGGCAGCCTGCTGGCCGGAGGGGAATGCCGCCTGCTGGCCGGAGGGGAATGCCGCCTGCGGGCCGGGGAGGAATGCCGCCTGCGGGCCGGGGTTGCCCGCCGGAATCGGGCTCGCGGCCGGCTAGAAGAGGCTGGGCTTGAGGTTCATCAGGGCCAGCCTGCCGTCCTCGTCCAGGAGCTCCAGGCCTATGGTCACGGGGACCAGCATCCTCAGGGAGAGACCGAAGGTCCGGGACCAGAGCTCCTCGAAGAGCGCCCGGAGCTTCTCGCCGGCCCCGGCGAGCCAGAGCTCTTGGCGGCCCGTGAGCCAGACGACGTCCCAGACGTCGGTGGTGAGGAGGCAGCGCCTGAGGAGCTCAAGGCGCAGCGCCTCCTTGAGCTCCTTGCGCTTCACGCTGTTCGGCTTCCTGCCGGTCTTCTCGGCTATCTGCGCCTCGCGGATCATGTAGTAGCGGTTCAGGATCTTGGTCGGGAGCTTCCTCTGGTCCTGGCGCATGGTGAAGGCGTAGTTGGGGCCGATGCGGTAGCTCCCCTCGGCGAAGTCCCACGAGAGCGTGTCCATGAGCTCCGCCCAGCCGAGGGAGGACTCCTCGGAGGAGTTCTCGATGTCCGAGAAGGCGTACTTCTTGAGCCTGTCGCCTATGAACTCCTCGGTGTACTCTTCGGGGACGGCATCGGCTATCCGGTAGCGGGTGACGCTGGGCGCGCCTTTCAGGATGCCCATGGAAGGCCTCCCTGAAGGCTCCCGCGCGTCCCGGCCGGGGCCTGGGGGGGGATGGCGCCTGCCTGGGGCGGCGCGGTGGCGGATGGGGCTGTCATGCTTTGCTGTCCGGGGTCGTGGGGGAAGGGCCCGGAAGAGGTTCCGGGACCGGTTGTCGGGGCGGCCCGTGCGGCGGGCCGCCGCCGGAGGCCCTGAAGGCGCGGCCCGGGCGGGGCGCCCGGCCGGGGAATCTCGGGGGGGAAGGCGGCTTGGGGAAGAGCGCCTCCCGCAACACCTCAAGCTAGCCGCTCTTCCAGGGCTGCAATGTGTGACCGAGACTCAGCGATCGCCGATTGTTCACGACCAGGATGACACGCCGGAACAGATTGGAATGACTCCCGCTCAGGTTGCACCCCAATCATTGCTTTGGGATGACCGGCAAAGCCCCGGGCTGAGTCATATCACACAAATTCAGAACCTATCGTCCACTCACAGTCATTCAAAATCTCGTTGAACGGTCGGTTCTCTCCACTTTTTGATGGATGGGTCGTTATGT
>JAISEQ010000334.1 GCA_031264045.1 Deltaproteobacteria bacterium | reverse complement strand
CAAGGAGCTGTTCGCCGGAATGGGGCTTGAGGTCTCCGAGGCGGTGAACGGCGTCGAGGCCATCGAGATCCTGAACGGGAAGCCGGTGGATCTGATCATAAGCGATCTGGTGATGGCCGAGATGGACGGCTTCGAGCTGACCGAGACCCTCAAGAACAACGCCAGGCTGAGGTCCATCCCCGTGGTCATACTGTCCACGCACGCCGACTACAAGTACATCTTCAAGGCACTGAGGCTCGGGGCAGACGACTACCTGATAAAGCCCCCGACGGCCGAAATGGTGAACATCGTCCTATCGAGGATCTTCAACCGTGAATGGTAACCCCCAGGACGAGCAGCCCGCCGCGGCCGCGGCGGCTCCGGCGGGCGGCGCCGCGCCGGCCGCGCCGGCCGGGCCTCCGGAGCTCGACCGCATGGCGGTCAAGATTTCCCACCTCGACAGGCTCCTGGGCCTGACCGGGGAGATCATCATATCGGCCTCGAACATCTCCATCCTCCAGAGGCACCTCTCCACCTCCACGGCCAACATCGACAAGAACTCGATGGAGATGATAAAGAACGTGGCCATGACCACGAACCGCATCTCCTCGGATCTCCACCACCTGGTCATGGACATCCGCATGGTGCCCATCCGGGAGACCTTCCTGAGGTTCCGGAGGCTGGTGAGGGATCTGGCCAAGAAGAAGGGCCGCCAGGTGAACTTCGAGATAGTGGGCGAGGACACGCTGGTCGACAAGACCGTGGCGGAACGCCTCTACGAGCCCCTGGCCCACCAGATAAGGAACGCGGTGGACCACGGCCTGGAGGACCCCCTCGACCGCAAGCACGCGGGCAAGTCGCCCGCGGGCGAGCTCACGCTCACGGCCTACAAGAAGGAGGGGTTCACCTACGTCTCCGTCTCCGACGACGGGCGGGGCCTGGACGAGGCCCGCATCCGGCACGTGGCCGTGGAGAAGGGGTTCCTCCCATTTTCCGCCGCCAACGCCATCTCCCCGCAGGAGTGCTGGAGCCTCATAATGCAGCCCGGCTTCTCCACCACGTCGGAGGCTACGGAAATTTCCGGACGCGGCGTCGGGATGGACGTGGTGAAGAGCACCGTGGAGAGCCTGGGAGGCGAGGTGATAATAGACACGGCGCCCAACAGGGGCACGGTCTTCACCTACAAGATTCCCCAGCTTTCCGCGGTCAACATCACGGACGCGCTCATCATCCGCTCCGGCGAGAGCTACTACGCGGTTCCCATCGGAAACGTCGTGGCCACCCAGTCGTTTTCGGCGAGCGAGGTCCACACGACCATGGAGCGCACGGAGAGCATCACCTACCTGGGCTCCATCGTGCCTCTCCACGACCTCCGGGGCCTGCTGACCGGGACTCCCCTTTCCGGGAGCGAGTTCGAGGACAACCTGCCCGTCATCATCATAGACGCCAAGAACGGCAGGATCGCGCTGAAGGTCTCCGAGTTCATCCGGCCCCAGAAGCTGGTCCTGATCCCCCTCCCGGAGATCTTCAGCGTGAGGGGCGTGGCCGGCACGACCATCCTGGGCGGGAGCCAGCTCGGCATGGTCCTCGACCCCTTCGACCTCATCGCCATGTCCAGCGGGCGGATCATGGAGGCCACGGAGGGGAGCTTCATGGATCACTCCGTGATGGACGTGGAGAGCGAGGGGGAGCCCGTTTCCGTGGAGACCGGGGCGCCGGTCGTGACCGCGGCCGAGCCGGGCTCCGGGAACGGCCAGGCCGCCTCCCCGGTCCCGCGTCCCCAGGAGATGATGGACGAGTCCATGGCGGAGGAGTTCTTCGTCGAGATCCAGAACATACTGAACGATCTGAACGAGGAGATTTTCCAGCTCGAGAAGGACCCGGACAACATAAGGCGGGTCAACACCATCTTCCGGCACTTCCACTCCATCAAGGGCAACTTCATCAAGACGGGCTTCACCAACGTGGGCACCTTCGTCCACGAGGTGGAGACGGTCCTGGACCAGGTCCGCGAGAAGGAGCTCAAGGTCTCCCAGGACGTGATAGATCTTCTTCTGGACGCGGTGAAGAGCATGGAGCACGGCATAGCCGAGATCCGCGCGGGCCGGGGCTACGAGGTGAGCGATCCCGAGCTTCTGGCCGAGCTCGCCCGCTACAAGCGGGCGGAGACCCGGGAGAGGACTGACTCCCAGCCGGAGGACGAGAACTTCCACCTCTCCCCCCTGGGCACCATACTGTACTTCGCCAAGATAAACACGCGGGGCACGCGGGTTTACCAGTCCCTGTTCCGCATAGGCCCGTCCTTCCAGGAGACGAGCCTGGTCGCGTACCTCATAGTGAAGAGGATAGCGCTTCTGGGCGATCTGATAGACACCGTCCCGAGCCTGGACCGCATCGAGAAGGGCCTGGCCTCCGAGAAGCTGAAGCTCATGTTCTCCTCCACCCACACGCTGGACGAGGTGAACTCGTTCTGCGAGCGGCAGCTGAAGCGCTTCTACAACGTCGTTGAGTACGAGAACCTCCCCGTGGAATGATTCCCGGGGGCGCCCCGCGCCCCCCCCCGCGGCCCGGCCCCCTCCGCCGCCCCCGCGGCGGCCGGACGCCCCGCCCGCTCCCGGCCCCCTCCCCGGACCACGCGCCCCGCGGCCCGCACCCACCCTCCCGAGCAGCTCCCCCATGACCGCTACGATACTCCTCCACCTTTCCGACGCCGCGCTCAAGGAGAAGCTGGAAGGCTTCCTGACCGGCGGGAAGTACACCGTGCTCCCCGACATCCGGACCCCGCCGGGCGGGTCCGACACCGAGACCTCCGGGGAGATTCTGGCCGCCCGGCCCGACGTGGTGGTCCTGGACTACATAGCCGAGGACGCCTGGAGCGTCAAGGTGCTCCAGGAGGTGACGGACGAGCGCCGCGCGACCGGCTTCATCTTCACGGACACGGGCGGCACGGATCTGGAGAACCTCACCATGGCCTTCAACGAGGGGGCCGCGGCCTTCCTCAGGCCCGACGTGCAGAAGACGGCGTTCCTGAACATGATTGCCCGCATCTGCGAGGGCCCGGCCCGCATCCGGCACAGCCGCGGGGGGGACAGGCAGCTGGAGGAGGAGCTCCAGGCCACCGGCCAGAACCTGGCGAGGACGAAGGTGCTGCTAGCCGGGGCGCAGAAGCTGGTGAACTATCTCCTGACCACCCCCCTGAATTCCCAGCCCCGCAAGGTGCTGGTCCTGTCGGACTCCAGCTACCAGCGCGAGATGCTGAAGAAGCTCCTGGAGGATTCGAACTTCTCCGTGGTCACCGCGTCGGGGGTGGACGAGGCCGTGAACCTGACCCTGGCCGAGAAGCCCCGGATAATCATAAGCGACTACGATCTGGAGGACGGACGCACGGGCGTGGACTTCTGCCAGGAGATGAAGTTCAACCGGAAATTCCTGCCCCTCTACTTCGTGGTCTGCACGGCGGGGCTGGACAAGTACCCGATCATAATGGCGCCGGGCAACGGGGTGGACGACTGCATCCTCAAGCCTTCCACCGACAGCTCCACGGCGGAGTTCATCTCGCGGGTGGCCCTGGGGCTCATCCTCTGATGCGTGAGCCCCGGGCGAGCCCCAACTACGACCGGATCCTGCGGCTGGTCGCCCTCTTCGCCCTGTGCGGGCTGATCTACTATTTCAGCTTCGACAACGGCCGGCAGACGTCCAAGGGCAGGATATCCCGCCTCCAGGAGCAGAACAGCCGCCTGAAGGCCGAAAACGAGTCCCTCACCCTCCAGCTGAACCTCCTGCGCCGGGAAGCGGCCTCCTCCGTATCCGGCGGGGGCGGGCCTGGCGCTGGGACCGGGGAAGGCTCCCGCCCGCCGGCCAGCGGCGGACGCGCCCTCCGCGGCGGGGCTCCCTCTCCGGATTCCGCTCCCGATTCCGCTCCGGACCGTCCTTCCGGCGCGTCCGGCCGTGCGCCGGGGCCCTTCATAGGGGAAGCGGGCGCCTCCGCGGCGGCGGAGGACGAGGGGGCGGGGTCAGGGGGCGATCCGGTCCTGACCCGGCTGAACGTCCGCAGCGACGAGTCCAGGCTGTTCATGGGCGGCCAGGTGCTCCTTTCGGTGGACGGCGTGGACAGCCTGGACAGGACGGCGGTGGTGAGGATCCAGGAGCTCGACACCGACCGCCGGGAGGCCGTGACCATGCAGCCCGGAGACAGCCTGACCATCGCGAGAGGCGGCGCGGAGCACAGGCTTCTCCTTGACCAGCTGAAAGGGTCGCAGGCGGTGTTCATCCTCATAAGCCCTTGAGGCTTAAGCCCTTGGGGCTTCGCCGTTCCTGGACGCGGGGCGGGGATTTCGGGCCCCGCCCCGCGTTCCGGCCCTGCGGCGGATCTCTTCCCGGAGTGCGGCCGTCCCTGTGCCCACGCCGCCGTGATTTTTTCGCGCCTTCGGTTTCGGGCTTGACATTTTGGCTGTCCGGCCTTAGTCTGACGCTTTACCGGTTTAACCCTGGCTTTCGTTTTTCCCGGATTCCTGCCTCCTGCCCGGGCCTCGGGACTGCGGCTCCCGGATCCGGCCTTGAGGTTTAAGGCTTTCAGCACGTTTCAGTCCATTCGTTCCGCTTGAGCGTTTCTTGTGATTTCGCCGCTTTTCGCGACGTGCGCATTTTTCCGTCCGCGCCTTTCGTCTTTTCCGATGCGTCCGGTTCCCGGAGCTGCGTCCCGGACGGCTGCGTCCCGCAGGGCTTGCCGCAGGACCTTTCCGAATCTCCCGTCCCTTCCCGCGCCTGCGGCAGGGGACGGCGGCAGGCCGGCCCCGGGCCCCCCGCGCGGGAGCCGACCGGATCCGACGGACTTTTGCGGCATTACGGAATATGCGTTCCGCGATTCCCCGCGGCAGCTTGGCGTCAAGGCTTTCCGGCCCGGAAGTTCCGGAGCTGCCCGGATCCGCCGGGGTCCAGGAGCGGCGTCCGCGCGTGCGGCCTGCGGACCGAACGGTCCCTTCCGGCCGCCCCGTCTGCCGCCGCGGAAGGCCCGGCGGCCGGGCCGGACGCCGTCCGCCGGATTTTGCCCGCGCTTCGGCATTTCCAGACATTTTTGACGCTTTCTGCGCGAGCCGTCATCCCCGTTTCCGGAATATTTCCGCTTTTTCAGCGTTTTCTCGTTCCCTGACCCTTGCGCGGCCCAGGTTTCCGCACCAATTTCGCGGACCGCGCGGCGCCGGGACTCCGGCGCTTCCGGGGCCTCGGACGATTCCGGGACCTGCGGGTTTTCCGGAACCGCCGGCCGGTCCGGCCCTGCCGGGCTTCCCGGACGGGCGCGGGCCCCCCGCGCCCCCGCCCGCCGTTTTCCCGAATCCGTTTTCATCGTCATCGTCATCGTCATCTTCATCTTCATCTTCATCTTCACCTTTACAGCGCGCGTCCCGCGCCCCCGGCGCTCCTCTGCGCGCCGGCATCGTTTCTCCGCCTTCAAGGCTACCAGCACGGCCCGCCCGCGGGAGGCCATGGCCTCCCGGCGGGCCCCGCCGGCTTCCGCATCCTGCGGGCGGCCCTTCCGGACGCCTGCTCCGGGGCGGGCGGCGGGGGGCCTCCGCGCGGGGGGGACGCGTTTCGGGTTTCCCGGGCCTCCCCCGTCCCGCGGGGCGCGGCCGTTTCGGCCTTGGAGGAGGGCAGGACCACCCGCATGACAACCGAAGAAATGTTCCGCCAGGATTTCGAGGAGGCCAGGGGCTCCCTGAACGAGCGAACCCTCCGGACCTTCGTGGGAGAGATGGCCCAGTCCGCCGGCTACGGGGGCGTCACGCTGGTCCACCGCGCCACGGGGATGGCCCGTTCGACCATAAAG
The DNA here is from genome assembly GCA_031264045.1 of Deltaproteobacteria bacterium. GTDB lineage: Bacteria > Desulfobacterota > Desulfarculia > Adiutricales > Adiutricaceae > JAIRZX01. The sequence continues at coordinate 3,460 of JAISEQ010000334.1, read as the reverse complement.
CGCGGTCTGGAGGAGCTGAGGGCCGTCTGCGAGGATCCTGGCTCGGTCCTGGTGCCGGACCGGATCCGCCGGGTCGGGGGAGGCCGCCTGCCGCTGACCCTGCACTACCCCGGCCTGAACGAAGCCATAGAGGGCATGCTGGAGCCGCGGGGCTTCCCGGACGGCGCGTTCCCGCCCCTGAAGTGGACCCTGGACTCCACGAGGAAGGTCTCGGCCAGGCTCAAGGCCGGAGGTCTCGACGTCTCGCCCTCCACCGCCAGAAAGCAGCTGAGGTCGCTGGGCTATACCCTCCAGTCCACCAGCCGCCACATGCTCGGGGTGAACCAGCACCCGGACGGCAACGCGCAGTTCGCCTTCATCGCCGACCGCGTGGCCCGTGAGCTGGGCCGCGGGAACCCGGTCCTGAGCGTGGAGTCGCGGAGGCTCCTGAAGGACGAGCGGCCGTCCTTCGCCGGCTTCGGAGTCCGGCCCTACCCCGAGTCCGGCAGACGGTGGCGGGTTTCCAGGGGCATCTACGAGCTGGACGGAACCCCCGCCCCGGACGGCGCGCCCCCAGGCTTCGAGGTCGCGACCGACAGGGCCGACTCGGAGTTCGCCTGCCACTCCATCCGCGGCTGGTGGGAGGCCGAGGGAGGCGGCCTCTTCCCGGAGGCCTCGTCGATCTATCTGATTTCGGGCAGGGGGGGCTGCTCCTTCAGCTCCCGGCCCCTCTGGCAGATCTCGGTCTCCCAACTCGCGGGCAGGCTGAAGATCCCCTGCTCGGTCTCCCACTTCCAGCCGGGCACAAGCCGCTGGGACCCGGTTCTCGTCAGCCGCCTCTTCGCCTTCTACAGCACGGGCTGGGCCGGAGACGCGGACTCTGCCTTCGAGACCGCCGTGAGCCTCATCTCGGACTCGAAAGCCTCCCGCCTGCCGCGGCCGTCCCCCTGCCTCCTGAACCATTCCGGCTTCAGGGGCGAAAGGCACTGGAGCCCGGCCGACAGGGCCCGCGCGCACATGGTGCCCCAGGAGTTCCGGGGCGACTGGAACTACATCCTCATGCCGTCCGGGAAGTCCAGGGCCCTGCGGGCCGGAGGACGGCCCCGGCCGACGGCGTCCGCCGCGGCGCACCTCACGGCGGAAGCCGCGGGCGAAGTCATGGCGGAAGGGCTCTTGTAGTGTCCCTGCGGGGCCATCTACCACGATGAGGAAGCTTTCCGGGCGGCCCGCGGATGTCGCCGGACGCTCCCGGGCCGTTTCGCATCCATCCCGGTTCCGGACGCGGCAGCATCCCTCCCGGGCCGGGGGAGAGGCGTCCGCCCCGGCTCGGGACGCGGCTCCCGCCCCGTCTGCCGGGACGCCTGAGCTTTCCGGAATCGGCAACCCGTAAGGGCGGAGTCCCGCCGTTCCGGGATCCTGGGAGGCTCCGGCATCCCCGTACCGCCCGCCCGGCCCATAGAGTCGGATACGGCGGCGCCCGATCCGGTTCGGACCGCCTCCCGCATCCCGCCCTCATCCGTTCCGCATCCGTCCCCATCCGCCCCCGTCCGGATGCGGAGGAAGGCCGGGGCGCCCGCATCCCCCGCCGTTCCGGCAGGGGCGCATCCCGCACCCGGACCCGCCCCGGAACCCGATCCCCCCGTCCGTCCCCGCCTCCCCCGCCCGCGACTCTCTTCCAACATTCTTTAACTTGCGCTATCATACCAGGGTTGATCTCCGCAGGAGACGGGAGCCGAATCCCTTTCCGCAGGCCGTCCGACGGCTCCGGGGGAGGGGGCTTGCCGTCGGATCCCCCTGCGGGTCCTGAGGCGTATCCGCATCAGGCCACTCCCGGACCTGCGGCAGGGGGCCGGGAGGGGCGTCCGGCGGATGGCCATCCAGTCGGCATCCCGGAACATCCCGGAACATCCCGGAACATCCCGGGGCATCCCGGAACATCCCGGACCATCCCGGGGCATCCCGGGCATCCCGGGCATCCCGGAACATCCCGGGGCATCCCGGAACATCCCGGAGCATCCAGGAAAATCCAGGAATATCCCGGACCATCACGCCGACAGGTCGGCCGGCATCAGGCCATGGCCCCAACATCCGGCCGCGGATGTTATGGCCACCGGCGGAGCGCCCCGGGCATCCCGACGCGGTCACATCCTGCACCCCTGCCGGGTCCGGCCTGCATCCGTCCCGGCAGGACAAGGACATCCGCGAGACTGCCTCCGGACAACCGTTCGGGAGCCTCAGGCATCCGGGGCTTGCCTTCCGGCATCCGGCATCGGCGGGCCAGGCCATCATCCTGGCCGTTCCGGAGATCATCCGGGTGGTTCCGGCCATCATCCTGGCCGATCCGGAGATCATCCGGATGGTTCCTGGCATCATCCGGGCCGATCCGGGCATCTTCCGGGCGATCCTGGCATCATCCGGGCCGTTCCGGAGATCATCCGGGTGGTTCCTGGCATCATCCGGGCCGATCCGGGCATCATCCGGCCGATCCGGGCATCATCGGTGCCGATCCGGGCATCCGAGGGGCCGTCCGGTGTCCGCCGTGTAGTTCAACTCAGCAGACGGTAACCATGCGGCATCCTCAAGGCGCCTTCCAGGCATCCGCCTTCAGGCTACAAGGCGTCCGCCCGGCTCCGGCCCGGGCGGACGGCATCCATCCGCCGGGACAGCCGGGGTCCGGTCATGGCCCCGGCCCCGGCCCCTGGAAGGCATCCGGGCAGGGCCGGGCATCCGGCAAGGCGGGGTACCCCCAGCGATGCGCTACATAGGCGGGAAGTCGCAGCTCCTGTCCGGCTTGGACGCGGTGGTGAGCGAGAATGTCCCTGGCGGGGGGGGGCTGTTCTGCGACATCTTCGCGGGCACGGGTAGCGTCGCGAGGCACTTCAAGCCGCGCTTCCAGGTGATCTCCAACGACATACTCCACTTCTCCTACGTCATCCAGAAGGCCACGGTGGAGGCGAACGCCCCGCCGCCCTTCGACGGCCTGAGGGCCGCCGGCATCGAGGATCCGGTGGCCTACCTGGAGACCGCCGACACCGACCTGGCGGTGAGATGTCCCTTCTTCATAACTAATAACTACGCCCCGGACTTCGACCGGCCCGTCCCCCTGGACGACGAGGACGAGGGCACCCTCCTCTCGTGGGACGGGGGCACGGCCTGGCGCCCTGACCGCTCGGGCCGCGGGGGCGGCGTCCACAGCTCGCTCCTGTGGATCGGCCCGGAGACGGCCGCGTCCGGGGGGCCCCTTCTGGGGCCGGACGGGTCGCCCGCCAGGGGGGGATGCGGGCCGGGGCTGATCCTCGGGCCGGACGGACGGCCCGTCGCGGGGAAGTGCGGGAGGCAGGCTAGCGGGGCTCCCGGCGCCGGTGACGGCGGCAGGCGGAGCCGGAACGCGTGCGGCCCCGGCGGCTTCGGCTCCGGGGAAGGATCCTGCGGCGTTCCCGTCAGCTGTGCGGCGGACGATCCGCGAGCCTTCCGGGGCGAC
>JAISEQ010000284.1 GCA_031264045.1 Deltaproteobacteria bacterium | reverse complement strand
GACGCCACTCGCAGGAATCTCCGGGGGGGCCGGCCAGCACGGGCTCGGAGCGGTCGCCGGGGGAGCGGGGCCAGGCGCAGAGCCTCTCGGGAGAGACGTAGGTTCCGGTCTCGACGCGGAGCTTCACGAAGCCCGTTCTCGTGTACTTGGCGGCGTTGGAGAGCAGGTTCAGCATCACCTGGCGGATGCGTACCTCGTCACCCGTGAGCATCGCGGGGAGGCGGGGGTCGGCCTCGACGAGGAACGTCACCGGCTTCTCGGCCACGCGGACCGCGGCTATGCCCACCGAATCCGAGATGAGCTGTTCCAGGCGGTACGGCGCCGTAACCAGCTCCATCCTCCCGGACTCGATCTTGGAGAAGTCCAGGATGTCGTTGATTATGGTGAGAAGCGAGTTCCCGGCCCGGAGGATGTTGGATATCATCTCCTGGGCCTCGTCGGGGATCTTCTCCCGGAGGGCCAGCTCCGCCATGCCTATCACGGCGTTCATGGGGGTGCGGATCTCGTGGGACATGCGGGCCAGGAAATCACCCTTGGCCTTGAGCTCCCTGAAGGCGTCCTCCCTCTGCGAGGCGAGCTCCGCGGTCGACTCGCGGAGCTCCTTCTCCAGGCGCCTGGACTCGCCCGTCTTGCGCCTCATGTACGTGAAGGTGAACGTGAGGAGGAGCGCCAGGACCAGCGTGAACCCCGCCAGCCAGGGCACGCGCGAGCGGGCGAGCTTGCCGCGGTAGTCGAAGGTGCGCTGGAGCCAGCGGTCGGTCACGGCCTCGCAGTCTATGAGCGGCAGGGCCTTGGAGACCAGCGATCTGACCATGGTCTCGTGGATGTTCAGCCCGAAGCTGGAATCGAATCCGCTCTCGAAGACGTAGTTGACCTTGAACCCCGGCCTCTCGCGGTAGTTGGTCATCCCGAGGTTGAGCGATCTCGTTCCCATGAGGAGCTCGATCTCGCCGCGCTCCAGGGCCGCGAAGGCCCTGTCGCTGTCCGGGTACTCCCTGGTCGACGGGTGGTTCCTGAACCAGCTCCTGAAGACCTCGGCCCAGGCCGTCTCCGTCACCAGCCCCACTTCGGCGTACAGGATCTCGCCGGGGGACTTGTCCGGGGTGCTCGCCAGGGACAGCATGGCGTAGCGGTCGCGGCTGAAGGGCGGCTCCGCCCAGAGGTAGCGGCCTTCCCGCTCCGGGCTCCGTATGAGCTCGGTTATGACTGAGGCGTCCCCGTCCTCCAGCATCTGCAGGAGCTCCGGCCACTCCACGGGCCCCTCGTTGGCCGCCCTGAACTCCATGCCGGTGACCGCCGAAATTTCCCGGAGCACGTCCAGAGCGATGCCCTGGAACTCCCCCTCCTCGGCGTTCCAGAAGCTGATGGGGTAGTTGTCGGACTCCGCCGCGAAGAGTATCGGGTCCCCCGAGGCGATTCTCCGCTCCAGGAACCTGAACTCGTCCGGCGAAATGAGCTGGGTGTACTTGTGGTGGCGGTAGTCCGCCTGCCCCCGGGCGTAGAGGGCGGCGATCCCGCGGCTCGCCCCGGCGGCGATGGCCTTGGAGACCACCGAAACTACGGCGGCCGCCTCCGGGTTCTTCGTGGAGAGCGACACCTGCGAGGAGATGACCGGGAAGAAGTCCGAAGCCGTCACGTCCCCGTACCGGTCGAAGGACGCCTCCGCGGGCGACTCGTCTATGAAGGCGTCGGCCAGTCCGGTGGACAGCAGTATGTAGGCCGTCTGGTAGTCGGCGGTCTCTATGGGATCGAAGGGAAGCCCTCCCGCCGCCGCCGCCGTCTGCGGGGTGACGGAGCCCGCCAGAAACGCGAAGCGGAGCCTCCGCTCGCGCGTTATCTCGCCCAGCGCGGGGGCTCCTTCCATCCTGAAGAACCTGACCCCGCGCCCGGCTATGGGCGGGGTCATCAGGTATTCCCGGAGCCTGTCCGGGGTGGGCGAGAGCTCCCCCGTGAAGTCCACCTGCCCCGAGTCCATGCCCTCGACGAGCTCGTCCCAGCCGAAGACGCGCGGCTGCACGTCCATTCCGAACATGGAGGAGAGCCAGGAGGCCATCCTGGCCGAGAAGCCTCCGATCCTCCCGTCGGCGGCCACGAAGGCCTCGGTGGTGGGGCATGACCCGTAGACGAGGAAGCTCCGCCCCCGCTTGAGCCTCTCCACCGCGTCGATCTCCTCCTGGGTGACGCCGGGCACGTCCCGGTAGTCCATGAAGAGGGTGTCCTCCGCGGAGGCCGCGGTGCCGGAGGCCTTCGTGCCGGAGGCCAGGGCCGCCGGCCCGGGGCCCGATGGGGGCAGGGGGGCCAGCAGTGCGGCCAGTGCGGCCAGGGCTGCGACGGCTCCGGCCAAAAAAGTTGCGGTCGCCCCCGGAAGCGCTCGCCTGCGCGATCTGCCGTTCCGGACGGAGCGGCTTCCTGCGCCTGATCGTCCTCCGCGCGGCCTGCCGGCCGCGTCTGGCGGGACGTCCGGGTTTTTTCGGGAGGTGAGGGGCATACGGAGAATCGTTTCCGGCCGCCGCGGCCTGGTGCCGGGGCAGATTCCCGCGGCCTCCGGCCGGAGCGGCAGGGGCGGGGCTCATTAATCCATGTCGGCCTGATATTGTATGATAACGGCTTTCTCCTTTCAATGGATTCTGGTGCATTCGGGGGGATTCCCCGGCCCCGGCACCGCCTTGCCGACGGGGGATGTCGCGCGGGAGGAGGAGCACGTGCGGGAGGGGGAGGGTGTTTGGGAGTGGGAGGGTGCGCGGACGGGTGAACGGGAGTGGGAGGAACTGACTCTTCCGCCGTTTGCCGAAAACAAGCTGTCCGGACGGTAGCCGGGACAGTGCGTGGGATCAGGACAAGGTCGTGGAACAGGGACAAGGTCGTGGAACAGGGACAAGGGCGTGGGATCGGCGCAAGGGCACGGGACAGGGACAAGGGCACGGGATCGGGACAAGGGCATGGGACAGGATGGGAACTCTGGCTCGCCGTGACACTGAACCACCGGTCGTTTCACCCCGGTGCCTACCTCCTCGGCGAAGCGGGCCGCGGCGGGGGGGCGGACATTGCCGACCGGCACGGCCGCAGGGAGTGTCCGATCATTCCGGGAAGGTTCACGCCTTGCCGGTCGTCCGGCCAGTCGGCCAGCCGGTGCAATTTCCCTTTGTGCCCGGTATGATTTCCTCTTTCCCGCCCCCGCGCAACCGGACTGGCGGCATCTCCCGGAGCCTGGATTGGATAGGGCCCCGGCAGGGACTCTGAGCTCCCTGCCCAGTCCAGGGCGGCATACGCGCCGTCCCTCTGCCCGGCCTTACCTATGACGCCGTTTCGGTCTGCGCGGAAACGCGATCGCCATGTCCGGCGGTGGTTTCCAAAGTCGGGACAGGGTTTTCCCGGATGTTCAGCTCCCGTCTGTTCCGGACCAGGAATGTCCGAAGTCATTAAGCCCGGGCGGCGACAGGTTTCAAAATATTTTATGAAATGAAATTGTTTCAATCATAAATCAAAGAGATAACAAACATAAATTTATAAGGAAACGTTCATGCTGAATGCTTTATATTCCAAGTCATTGTGAAAATATCACCTGTATGTCTCGTGCAGTTCCTGTAGCCGAATGCCGGGGGTATAATAGTTATTTAACTTTGTCTGGATTGGTACATCGAAGTGAAGTCGGAGTCGTCACCAGTCCTGGCGCATGGGCAGACCGCCGAGGCGCTTCAGGAAGGGTGTCAGCTCGGCGTTGCATCGGAGGAGGTGCCTGTCCGATATGATGGTGCCGGAGAGGCCGGTGTCGTGGAGACCGGGCATTTGCGTGCCGGATACGCATCGGGATGGTGACGGCTTTTTTGGGGCGTTTATCTTTGGGGCGTTTATCTATTGGGAGCAGATCTGTATCTTCACGGCGTTCAAGATCCTGTCGGATAAGAACTTGATTTTCAGGTTCTGCGCGATAATCATCATGAACTCCATGATGTGCCGCTTGTCCTTTGGTGTTTCTCGTGAAGAACGGGAAAAATATGTTCAGGATGCCAAATGTTTCATGACTAATGAACTAATGAAAAATTATAACATTATCTGAATGTGTTGTTTAATCGTGCGGAAAAGTTGTATGGTGCCATATCGAACGATGCGATCACGATATCGATTATGCACGTGATGTGAATTTCATGCAGCTCCGGAATCCGTCGGAGGCAGTTTCATAGGATCGCGAAACGGTGCGGCTACCGCAAGGCGGGACGACCGCAGTTCAGGACGGCCGCATGGCATGGCGGTCCCGCAAGTCCTGCGAACCTCCGCCGTTCCGGGTAGCAGGCATTTCCGGGCATTCGCGGAGCGGGAGGGTTGTCCCGCGACGGCGGCGGTCCAGTTCTGAAAACCGACTGGGATTCTCCGGGGCCGCGGCAGGGCAGGGGCAGGAAGCCCGCATTCCTTCATGCCGGGAAAGGCGGAACGGGCATGGACCGGAAAGGTAGAGGCGGGCGGCGGTTCGCCGGATGGAGAAGAGGAGCCGGGGGAAGGCCCTGACGGGGCGGGAGCGGCCGGGGGAGCTCCGGAACAGGGGCAGCCGGGCGGGGAGCTCCGGGACAGGGGCCGCCGGCCGGGGCGCGGGGCGGAAGCCCCGGACCGGGGACCGGAGGGCAGGCGTGAAGGCGGGGCTCAGATGACCGCCCTGCCAGGACGGAAGCTGTGGCAGCAAAGGTTCACGGCCACGGGGAGGCTCGCTATGTGGGTGGGGCGGACGGCGGCCCTCACCCCCAGGACGGTGGTCCTCCCCCCCACGCACATCGGGCCCAGGCCGGACGCGTTCAGGATCTCCGCGACCTCGGAGGCGAAGGACGCCTCCTCGGGGGAGGGCGGATCGCCCCAGAGGATGTCCCAGAGGGCGCGTCTCGCGTAGCGCGGCGCGGACTCGAAGGTCCCCCCCACGCAGATCCCCAGGTAGAAGGGGGGGCAAGCGTCCGGACCCGCTGCGGTGGCCGCGTCGACCGCCGCCCGGACGGCCTCCTCCCGGCCGGCGGTGGGGGGGAGGTTCACGAGCCTGGACTTGTTGTCGCACCCGCCGCCCTTGGCGAGGGTGTAGACGGTCGCCCTGTCGCCTTCCAGGGGGATGTACTCGACGCTCACGGGGATCTCGCCGCCCAGGTTCTGGCGGCCCAGCGCCGTGCATCCCGAGGCCCTGAGCCCGCCCTCCGCGTAGGCGTCGCGCGCCCCCCGCACGGCGGCCTCCAGGGGGGATCCCCCTCCCCACAGGATCTCCGTGCCGCACTCGATGAGTATCTGGGGGAGGCCGGTGTCC
>JAISEQ010000261.1 GCA_031264045.1 Deltaproteobacteria bacterium | reverse complement strand
ACGAGCTGAAAGGAGCGGGAGCCAGGACGATCATGCTGTCCCTGGACGGACGACTTCGCGACATACCCGTGGCAGCTCTCTGGACGGGCGAGAGATGGGTGGCCGAACTGTACCCCACGACCGTATTCACGCCAGTCACATCGGACAAACGGCGGACGCCCCCGCCACCGGGCGAGGCGAGCGTCATCGCTCTCGGCGTTTCGGAAGGCCTAGAGTACCTGCCTCCCATGCCCGGCGTTGCTACGGAGATCGAGCGTCTTGTGGGATCCGGATCCAGACCTGGACTCCTCAAAGGATCGGCTGTCATGAACAGAGACTTCACACGCGCCGAATTCTTCCGCGCCATCTCCTCCGGAGCCCAGATAGTTCACATAGCAAGCCGTTTCTCTCTTGATTACGGTAATTTTGAAAACTCCAGCCTTTTCCTCGGGGACGGAGACACCATAAACATCCGAGAGCTTAAACGTTCCCCTGAATTTAACCTGAAAGGAGCGGATCTCGTCACGCTGACGGTTGTAGACTCGTCAGCCATGAACGGCATCATCCTGGACCTTGGTGAATTTTTCCAGATGCACGGAGCCTCCGCCGTGCTGACAACGCTCGTGTCAGTAAACGACAAATCAGCCGCTGATTTCATCACGGAATTCTACCGCCAACGTTACATCGCAGGAAAGAACAAGGCAGAGGCCCTGCGCGAGGCGCAGCTAACCTTCCTGAGTCAGGCGACTCCAGGAGATGCCGACCAGCCCCATACGCCCCATCCCCCTTCTGGAGGCTCCGGGATGAGCTCTGCACCTGGCTCTGCTGACAGCAATGCCGGAAACGTGCCTGACTCTGCTCCCGACGCGCCACGATGGTCCGGGAGAGGATACTCGCACCCGAACTTCTGGGCTCCTTACATCATCATAGGCAACTTCAGATGAATTGACGCACGAAATTCCTGACCTGTCTTATCTTCTGTGTCCTGGCATATTCGGCAACCAGTCCCCAGAAGCAAAAAATAACGATACAAAAATATCCTCAGACCGCTCCGCATTCTCAATCCGCTTCGCCATTTCAACCTTTCCTTATTTTCCACTTTTGAAATCTTATCTCTCCGTGCTCACCTGCCCATGACGTTATGCCGGGACCGTCTGCTGACGTGTCGGGAATCTGCGCGGCGGCCGTCCCGCAGCCCCGTCGACCGCCGGGCTCACCCTCCGCCCCTGAGACCGAGACGGCGGCGGCCCCAGGATCCCTTCGCCCCCGCACCGGTTCCCGGGAACACTGCCGCCGCCATTCCGCCATCCCTCAGCTTTCGTCCTCCATGCCCTCACCGCTCCGGCTCCCGTCCCTGCCTCGCCGCAGCCGCTTCTCCCTCCGAACCGCCGGTCCTGTCCCCGACATGGCCTCACGGAGCGCTTCTCCCTCCGGACAGCCGGGACCGCCGGTCCGCTCCCGGCAGTGCCCCGAGGAGAAGGTCAGCCGCCGGCCTGCGGCGGAAGAAGGCAGCCTGGACCCCGACTCTCCCGGCCGCTCATGCTCCATTCTCCCGGCCAGGCGGGGTGGGACGGCTGAAGCCCCGTGACCCGGGCGCCAGCCTTCCGAAGCAGGCCCCGACGGCCCCCGCGGAGCCGACGGAACCGGTTCAGCCCGCCTTGCCGTCGTCCTCCATGCCGGCGGAGCGGTTGTAGAGCCTGGCTTCCAGGGCGCTGAAGCCCTCCACGCAGCGGCGGATGAACTCCAGGCCTTCCGCGTTCCCCGACTCGCTGTAGGCGTCCCGGAGCGACATGGAAGCCATGACCCTGTAAATGGCGGACTTGCGGGACCTGCGTCCCTCGGGGAGCTCCTCGAACAGCCGTCTCGCCTCGTCCAGCTTCCCGTCCAGGCAGAGGCGGGAGATGGCCGAGCTCATCACCATGGCCTTCCCGGAGCCCACGTCCCTCCCGCCCAGTTCCAGCGCCCCGGACTGGCAGATGTCGCGGGCTTCGTCAAAGCTCCCCTTGCGCAGGAAGGACTCCGCGAGTTCCAGGGAACTCCTCGCGGCCACTTGGGGATAGCCCCTGCAGTCCTCTGCGAACCTGGGGGATCTGACCAGCCTCGATGCCTTGCCGGGCTGGCCCCCCTCGGAAAGGAGGCTGGCCATCATGCCGGACAAGTACGCCCTCGCCTGCCTGGCCTTGGGGCCGTCCCCCGGGAACTCCACGGCATCGTAGACCGAGCGCGCCCCGTCCAGGTCGCCTCTCGCGGCCAGGGCGGCCATCAGGGCCCCGGCCATCGAGGCCCGGCCCTCCTGGATGGCATCCGCCGGAGGCATCTCCAGGGCCTCCTTCCGGAAGACCTCCTTCGCGCTCTCCAATTCCCCCGACTTCAGGCAGGCGTTGAAGAGCCCCATGGCGACCACGAGGCTGAGTCCCGGCGGCAGGAGTACCTGGCCCGGTATCATGAGCGCCACATGCACCGCCATGGCCTCCTCGGTCTCGCCGGTCTCCGCGTAGCCCTCCATCATGGCAGCCGCCGCCCTGGCCCTGTCCACCCACATGCCCTGCTCGAGCCCGGCGTCCTCCTCGAAACGGAACACCTCCCGCTCGTAGCAGCCGAGAGGATCGGTAAGCGCGTCCAGGATGCCCAGGGGATCCCGGCAGTCTGCAGTCTCGGGAACCGGGGCCTCGTTCCAGAGTTCAGTCTGGACGGCGTAAAGGGCCCTCGCCTCGGCGAGGACCCCCCTCTCGGCAAAAGCCGCGGAAAGCGAGGCGGCCGCGGCGGCCCGGAGGCGGTTGAACTCCCCGAGACCCTCAAGGTACTCAAGAGGCCTGTAGAGCGACATCGCCGGCCCGAGCTCGCCGCCACCCGCGTAGGCGGCAATGATGCGCACCGAAGCGCGGAACTTCTCGGCCGCCACGTCCCGGCGGTTCTCCAGGACGTCGGCAGTCTTGAAGACGCCCTGGAGGCCATCGAACATGAGCCGCTCGCCGTAGAGCTCCATCAGCATGCAGGCTCCCCTTGCCTTCACGTAGCTCAGCGCCGGAACCGAACCGCCGGGGTCCTCCATCTCCCAGAGCTCCCGGAACCTCTCCTCGGCCTTCTGGATCCTGCCCAGATCCGCTGCCCCCCGCAGGGAGGACGCGAGCGCGGTGGCCATGAGCTCGCCCGAGCGCTTCCCCGAGGGGGACACCGCGCCCACGAGCTTCGCCGCGTCGCAGGACGGATCCCCCAGGGCCTCGGCACATAGTCTTGCCCGGAGCACCGGGCCCGGCCCCCCGTCGGCCCCCTCCGCCCCCCGCCCCTCGCCCAGGAACAGGGCGGTGGCCTTCAGGGCCGTCCTGAAGTCCCCCTCCAGCGCAGCCAGGACGACCGCCCCCGAAGCCGCTCTGGCGGCTATCTCCTCAGCGTTCCGTGCCCCCGCCGCCTCCAGGACCAGCGCCTGGAGATCGAAGGGGAGCGGGGAGACGGCCCCGGAGTCGGGCGGGGACGCGGCCCCCGCCGAAGCCGGATAACCCCCGTGCCCCGGTGGACCCGGAGACTCTGCGGCTCCTGAGCCGGCCTGCCCCGGCATGACCAGGCTCATGCCCCTGATTCCGGCCGCCCGACCGGACCGGACCCTGGCTCCGGCGATCCCGGATTCACCGTCCCGACCCCCTGCCGGAGACGCCACCAGCGAGAACAGCGGCCTCTCGCGCACTGGGGACGACGCGGGGGACATCGGGGGAGTTGTCCCGGAAGCCGGCGGGGACGGCGCGCCTGGCGGCGGCAAGATGTCCGGGCGCATCACGGCGAGCCTCGCCCCCCGCGCGCAGGCGCTCACCTCGGCCTGGCCGGTCGTCCCCTCGGTGGCGGAGGAGGCGGGGGAAGAAGAAGAAGAAGAAGAAGAAGAAGATGGTGATGGGGATGGGGATGGGGAGGAAGATGCGGGGGAAGAAGATGTTGAGGAAGTTGTCGATGACGGTGACGGGCAGGCGGTCTCGGACGCGGGCCTGGACTTGCTCCTGCACCTGGCCCTGGCCCTGGACTTGGCTCCGGACCTCGGCCTGGAAGCGGACGGCGAATCGGAGCCGCCGATCGAGGGTGCCCTGGGTCCGGGCGGAGGGGGGGGCAGGTGCCTTAAGAGTGCCACGGCCTCCTTCGCGCAACCGCCTGCAGGACCGTCACGGACGACGTCCAGCACGAGCGCGGAGGCGGCGACCGCGGCGTAGCCGCCCCGGGAGACGCGTCCGGCACCGCCCATGAAGACCTCCCGCGCCTCGCCCGCCCTGCCTTCCCGCAGAAGACCCATGACCAGGAGGAACCAGGCGCAGGCCGCGGCCTCCTCAAGGTTTCGGGAAGCGTCGCCGTCCACGCCGCCGGATCCGCCCCGGTCGGGGTCCGGGCGGGTTTCGGAGGAGGACACGAAAACCTGCTCCCCTCCCCCGGACGTCCTGCGCAGGAGCTCCTCCAGGCCGTCTCCGAGCCCCGACTCCAGGTAGCGGGCCGCCATGAAAGGCGGCGACGGGACTCCGCCGACCCCCTCCGGTTCCGGCACCTCCGACCCCAACGCGGCCATGGCCGCATGCAGGATTGAGCGCTCGGCCGCGAGGGCGAGGCCGTCGCGCGCCGCGTCCCTGCGAGCCTGTTCGGCGAGGAGACCCGCCCTGGCGGGCCTGGCGCCGCGGCGCCCCTTGTCTTCGGTGGGGGTCTTCTGCACTTTCACGTTCCTTTCGCGCAGCCCGCAGACAGGGCGAGGGGGCTGGAGAAGGATCCCGGCCGCAACGGCCGGATCCCCTGGCGCAGGCGCCCGGGCATAAATTTGTTGTTCTGGGAGCGGTTGTGCTTCAGTCCTCGGACGACCTGCGCTCCGGCCCGTTCCGCGACGACGTGCGATGCGGGAAAGTGTCCGATGTCAGACGACATTATGTTCCCAACCGAGCCGCCCGATCAAGCGGAAGTTGCGGGGCCTTCCGGCACACGGTCCCCGTGCACCGAAACGGGCGTAACGGCTTGCGTCCCGGGAAACGGCGCCTTGCGCGATCCCGTAATCCGGCGCGGACGTCTCCCGATCCCGGAGCATCCCTTGATTTCCGCGCTCCGGAAGGCCGCAAAAACATTGGCGATAGCAGTGCGTCGCCATTTGCCCAGCAGTGGACTCAGTTACACCGATTGCGAAATGGGGCCAAAATCCACGTGTGCCCGAATCCCGCAAAACACGCGCGTTTCGGGATCCGTCCCTGCGGAATCCGGCGGATGGGCAAACTGTCTTCAATGAAATCCTCCCCGGCCGGAAGGCTTAAGAAAACTTGTGCGCTAGGGAGCCTGCCCGGACCCGTCATCCGGGCTTTCGCGGCGGAGGCCGTTTCCGCCCGAGATCAAACCGCGCGTAACCGGCCCGTTCATGTGTGCGCACGGGAAGGGAGCCGCCAGCACTGACGTCAGAAACATCAGCGCATTGCAGGTTCGCCCGGGATTTCCGATCTCCCCGCAAAGAGGCGCGGAACAGGACACAGCGGCCCCGCGCCAACGGCGCAGCAGATCTTCAGGCCCCGGAAAGTCTGCGGAGTCCGCAGACCCGGCCAGCCGAACCCGATCGGAAGATCCTCCAGGAGGAACTTCCCCAAGAACCTGCCGAAAACCGACCGGAGATCCGGCAGCGGAGCCTGCCGAAAACTGGCCCGAGACCAGGCCAACAAACCGATCGGTCGTGAACGGACCGGAACCCCGGAGTTCCTGCCGAAGATCCGGCCGGTCCGGCCAGACGCCGGATACGACCCCAATATAACACCTTAAAGCGGCATATGCCCGGGATTTCTTCAAATCCCGCCTAAATCGCACGATTGCGGAATGCCCGATCCGGCCGTGACGGCGGTCAAAAACGTTCAGGATAATTGACCTTGCTCCGCAAGATCGGACAGGCGGATGAAATCCCCCTTAAACTGCGCGTTTTGAAAAATTTCGCCCATAATGCCGATGACGTCCCGGGAAGTCATCTATCACTCCGCATGAATGAAACCTCAAAACTCGCATGATCCCGATGTTTCGGGGAAATTTCAATCACATGGCGCCTCTCCGCGCAGCTCGGTTGGCTGGCTGACTGCCATTGGCTTCACCGCACCGGCCTCCATGGGGACACCGCCGACTCAGGAGCCAGGGAGCTCCGACGGTTCCCACGGTCAGGGCACGCGCTCGTCCTGCAGACCTTCCGCCCTGAAATCACAGGTGCCGCGAATGCCTTGTTGTCACTAAACAGGCACGGAAAGGGCGTTTTCGGGAAAGAGGGCATGTGTGCGGCCAAGGGGAGTATTCGGGAAAGAGGCCATGTGTGCGGCCAAGGGGAGTATTCGGGAAAGAGGGCATGTGTGCGGCCAAGGGGAGTATTCGGGAAAGAGGCCATGTGTGCGGCCAAGGTGAGTATTCGGGAAAGAG
>JAISEQ010000145.1 GCA_031264045.1 Deltaproteobacteria bacterium | reverse complement strand
GCCTGTTCTTCTCAGTCTCGCCGCAGGACTCGGCGAGCTGGACCTTGCGGCCCTTCTTCTTCTTATGGCCCGAGTAGGTCGCCCCCGTGTCGTAGGGGCTTTGGGGGCTGTCGACCGCGATGTCCCCGGAGTCCTTGAGCATGACCGCCGGCCCGCCGCCGTCCGCGCCGGGGACCGCGGAGCACTGCTCGCGGAGAAGCCTTTTGAGGATCCCGAACCAGGACTGGCCGTAGACGCGGGGATGAACCGGAACTGCCTGACGATCGACTCGACGTCCCCGGCCATCCGGTGGAGAATGCAGGGCTTGTCCCCGCGGCTGGCCTGGGCGAAGGGGTCGTAGCCGATCTTCCTGGACCTGTCGTACCTGTTCCGGATCTCCGGGGCCAGCTCGTGCTCCGCGCCCGGGAAAGCCCTGAGGAGCTCCCTTACGGAATAGAAGAGGCACTCCTGGAAAAGCGCCCCCCTGGTGTTGAGGTCCCTGATGTTGGACCTGACGTCCGTGGAGTCGAAGCGGACGACCTTCACCTCCGCGGAGTACGTTTGGCAGAAGTGTTTCGTGGTCAGCATGGCGGCGTGCCAGGGGCCGTCGACCTCGGGGAATTTGTCCCTGAAGTCGTAGAAGGTGTTTTCGGAGATTACGCACTTCCGGTCTGACGGGTCGCACCCGAGCCCCAGGGCCCGGTGGACTTCGGTGTCGCTCCTGACCCTGCCGAGGGTTTCCTTCACCGTCCAGTCGAAGGTCTCCCCCAGAATGTTGGCCCCCGTCATGGTCACGAGGTCCGAGGACGGCCGGCCGGCGGACCGGTCGTAGAGACTGGACACCGCCTGCGCCAGCTCGGGGAGCACGGGGAGCACAAACAGCTGAAAGTCGTAGAGGGGGGGGCATGTACTTCTCGAGCTGCCGTCCCCTCAAAGGATCGTCGTAGCGGTCGAAGCCGGGGAGCGGGGTGATTCGCCTGTCCCTGAAGTAGCCAGTCATGTCATTGCTCCACCATGCCGGTTGTTTTTGGACTATGGAGTGATTATAACAGTATACATTTGATATATCAATACTTATTAGTAAAAAATCCAAATTTATTTATTAATATATCTCTTATTAATATATCATTAAATTTTTTTAGCTTTAATCAGCCTTTTTAAGCATTATTATGCAATTTAGATATTCTTATAATAAATGTTTGGGGATTTCGCGTAATCCCTGATTTAGGCGACAGGGAATGTTATTTGCGTATTATTTGCCGCTATCTCTTGGCTTCCACTGCAGGAGGTTGAGGTGGAGGAGTTTTCGGAGTGGAATCAATCTTGCCGGACTATAGGCGCGGTAGGTTCTGATTGTCAGAGTGGGGCATGATCCGGCGGACGATGATGAGCAGTCCGGGCACGAGAGAGACTTGGCCGATTTCACGGAGCGGGCAGACCACTCGCCAAGTGAATGAATACTTTTAAAACCTACCAACAGCATTCATGCATCCATCTACTTCGTCCAAATCAACGTCATCAAACTGAAGAATGATTGGAACCACATGTTTCGGCAAACGATCAGACTGTTTTCATGGCAGGCATTTGTTCTTGCATAATCCTGAGAAACTTTCCGATGAGAATAAATGGAAGAGGAGACCGGGAATGTAATGTGTGTTGAACACCCAGCATTTAAAAAAAATGACGCTTCGAGCAAATGCCTGTGGGTGGGGTTGAACGATTACGCTTATTCCATCATTTTCCATCTTTCCAGACAATCTGCCTGAACCTCACTGTAACGTAAGATGTACCGTATATCGCTATAGCAGCGGCATGCACGTCGAAATCCGAGGCAATGAATTTTGACGCATAATTCTTATTCACGATTTGAAGAAAGGAATCGTTGATCTTCTTATCAAGGATTCTTTGCACGAATTCCGGTTTATTTCCGATGGCGATGTTGCCGTCATTATCAGTGATTATTTCGGGAACAGTCGTGTCAGTTTCCGGTGATTCAGATTTCGCAAACTTGATTTCGATCACGACCCAATCTCCCTTCGGAGTTTTTATGCTTAGATCGGATTTTCCTATGTCCGAAGGCAATTCCGGCAAAGCCAAGTCATTGCCGAATTCAATCAGAAGCTGCAACAGTGATCTGAAGTATGACTCGTTGGGAGAATTACCAGGATCGCGCTGGTAGATGGAACTCAGGATGGTGAACAGGTACCGTTCGCATTCCTTTTCATCACGGGATCCGAATGCCTTAAGGAAACCCATGTATTTCTGGTTCAGGTATAGTTCCGGATCGTCTTCATTGGAAGGTACTATCATGTGCTCCAGAATCTCAAGGCGTATTGATTTAAATATTTCGTTGTTCGGAATTTTAAGGCTATATTTAGGTTTTGGGGCTAGCTGAGTGATTCTGTCAATTGTAAGGTAGCCAGCCTGCATGAGGACGGCAGTGCTGTCCATGTTGTCTATATCCATTACAGGGTAAGGTGAAACCATTGTCAGGTTCTTATCGAATACCTTGAAATAGTCTGTCCTGTTTTGAGTGATATTGCTCGTGAGAAGAGATGATCCAGACTCGTACCAGTAATTCCCGAGTGACTGTTCTGAAAAGAAACTCAACACGGACCACGGGTTCAGGACTCGCGACTTGCCATCCCATGAGTACCCGTTGTACCATTCCATCATGAGTTTTATGAGATCAAGCGGTGTGGATTCCTTGCTAATCTGATTTTTCTTCTTCAAAGCATCCAACGTTTGCTCGAAATAATTCTCGAAAGCTGAATTTATCTCATCCTCGGTGAAGCCGCAAATAGTAGCGTATTTTTCTGTAAGGGAGATGTCTCGAGTGTTATTCATGCCCGAGAACACCGAGAGTTGCCTGAACTTCGTGATGCCGGTTATGAATACGAAACGGAGGAATTTTGAACATGATTTGACGCTTGAGTAGAACTTGTGGAGCGAAAGGCGAATTTTTTCCAGGTCTGTGCGGACACCGATATTCCCGACCAGAGGAAAGTCGTATTCGTCTATCAGCAACACGACGTTCCTGAAAGGATTTCCAAGGGTCAATCTGGATATGTCGGGGGGCTGCAAAAAACGGTGTTCTGCGGACAGCATCGCGATCAATTCCGAGATGGCCGCTGAAGGGCTTTTCGACTCGAGTTCAATTTTGCGTATCCGCGCAATCGTCTTGATGGAAACGAGAAGATCATCCTCGAACGTTTCCGGGTCATCAGATATGGAGTTGAAGGAAAGGCGGATCACCGGGAATGTCTCCCACAAATCCCCGAGGCGCCTATGGATCTCCAGCCCTGAGAAGAGCTCCCTCCTGCCTTCGAATATGTTCCCGATCGTGTCCAGAAGGAGTGTCTTCCCGAACCTTCTTGGCCTCGTGAGGAAGACCGGGACGGTGGATTTTTTCCCGCTTATCAGATCGTGGATTAACCCTGTCTTATCGACATATACGCCTTCGACTTCGGAGAATGTCTCGAAGTTGGTCTCGCCGACCAGGAAAGGGGAATCCTCTGAGTCGAATACTTCCATGTTTCAGACCTCTGGCCCTGATTCCCGCTGGCAGGCACCGTGTTTCCGGATTCCGGCACCATCGGGTCTTGTCCTGACTTCCTTGCCGAGATTTCGGAATTCTTCTCGGAGCGGAACTTCCACTTAAACATGATATCATCAAGCGATGATTCTTCGCAACCACAGGATAGCCTTCTTCGGCATTCGGAAAGTTCGAACGAATTTGACGTTCTTGGAAAATGCCGCATCCGCCAGAGGGCGGGCAACTCAGGTCGTCTGCCATCAGGACGGAGAGGCTCCGAGCCATCCCGGTGACCGGACCTCCGCCCGGACCGGCCGGTTCCCTCCGGTTAAGACCGGGCACGTCCCGCGCTTACCGGCCAGACCCGCCTGCTGCAGGAGTATCCCGTTCACGGGTCAGCGTACAGGGCCGACATCCCGGCACCCCGTTCTTCCTGTCCTGCAACGGATGACCGTCACTGATATCCGTAAAACGTGTGGGACCGGACCGCCGCTCTCCGTGACGCGACAACGTCCGGAGGCCGTCCGCGTCAGTACGGGCCGTTTTTCCCATTTGTCGCGTGAGCGTATGGACGCGGGACTGCGGAGCGCGTGTCCCTGAAAACGCGGCCCCGTCAGGCTTCGTGAGGATCCCGTTCCCGTTCAGCCGCTGCTGCCGCTCTCGACCCTGTCGACTTCCGCCTGCCCGGTCTCGGCGAGGTTCCTGAACCTGCGCACGCTGTCCTGCATGGATGCGACCGCGCCGCTCCTGAAGCGGTCTATCTCGTCGAAGGAGCTCATGACGTCCCTGAAGGACTCCTTCAGGAGCTCCACGGCGGCCCGTGAGCCTCCCGGAGCGCGGCCTGCAGCCGTTGCCGCGCCTGCGGCGACGGCATTGAAATCCTTCAGTTTCTTCAGGGCGATTTTCTGGTTGTAGAGGGCGCCCGCCACCGCGGCGGATGTCCGGAGCGCCGCCAAGGTGACCGTGAGCGCCCTGTCCACCCCGCGGATGAGCTCGGAGTTGTTGCGGGTGACCACCTCCATGGCAACCAGGCCCTGGTTGTTCACTGTAAGGGTCTGCTGGAGGTCTAGGAGCCTCTGGCGCAGGGGGTACAGGACTTCCTGCTCCAGGAAATGCACCCTGTCAGGGTCGGAGCCCGATTCCTTCATGGGGTCAAGGCGCCCGGAAATCTCGTCGTCCAGGATGAGCCCTATGGCTATCTCGCGGCGGAGCGTCTTGTTCGCCTCCATGAGCCTGGACTGCTCAATGCGTATCGTCACGTTGTCGTTCTTGAGCGAGCCCCGGCTCCGGGTCAGGGACCGGGAGATCTCTGCTATGGAGTCCTCGAAGCCGGCGAGCCTCCTGAAGTAGGCTTTGCCCGGGGTGAAGAGCCCCAGGAAGCCCTTGGCGTTGAAGTCGATCCCCGACGGGTCCAGGGTGCGGATGGCGTCCCCCAGGGCACCCAGTTCTCTCGCGGCAGCCCCGCCGCCTTCCCCAGCGCGGGAAAGCTCGCCTCCCGAAGAGGTGAGGAGCTTGGCCTTTTCCGCGGAGAGATTCATGGAATCCCGTCCGAACTCCTCAATGATGCCTATGATCTCTATCCGCTTGTCCGGATTTGCCGGGTCCGCCTTCATGGCGATGGCGGCGCTCCTGGCTGCACGCTCGGCAAGGGTCGGATCCTTCGCCGCGGCATCCCGTGCCGCCCTGCGTCTGGTCTCGGCAGGGTCGGCATCATCGGGAGATGCCGGGTCAATTTCCTTGCGGACATCGTCCGCGTCCGACACGGTAAGGGAGAACAGGGCCATGTTGCCTCGCTGGGACGTGTTCGGGGGCCCGGCGGCACCCGGTCTGAATACCCGGTTCAGGGCCGGGATCCGGGGGTTCTGACATGAAAGGCAACCGAGTTTCGGGAGCGGGGGGGGGGTCGGCTGGGCCAACGCGTGCACGTCAGGCCGGGGCCACTCCCGATTAAGGGTCCGGGCCACCCCCGATTAAGGGTCCGGGACAGCGGACGATCGTGGTGAGGGGAACGCGAGTAGCAGGGTGGGGTCCACACCGGGGTCGGGGTCGGGGGAAAAGCCGGGGGGGGGGGGGGGGG
>JAISEQ010000080.1 GCA_031264045.1 Deltaproteobacteria bacterium | reverse complement strand
TGACCGGAGCATGCGAGGGCTTGGCCCCCGGGAGGACCTGCGGCGCCGATGGCCCCGTCCGACTCCAGGGGAGGAGGAAGCGGGAAAACAGCTTCAGGGGGCTCGGGTTCGGCGCTCGTCGGAGAGGAGCGGTACCGGCTCTCCCGGAAGCCGCCCGCGCCCTCCGCCCGAAGAAGCTCCGCCTCAAGCTCCCGGTACGGACCCGCTAGGCAGAAGGTCTTGTTCCGCCCGGAGGTCCGCTAGCCAGAAGGCCTTGTTCCGCCCGTAGGCTCCCGAGCCTGAAGGTCTTGTTCCGCCCGTAGGCCCCCGAGCCTGAAGGCCTTGTTCCGCCCGGAAGCCCGCTTGCTCGAAGGCACACCCCTCCTCCGCAGTGAAAGGGGTGCCCCCCGCCCGCAGTTCCGGCGGGGGCTTCAGGGGCGGGACGGTCCCGAGGGACGCCGCGCGGAGCCTTCCGCCAGGAAACACCGGATACGGGGCTCGCGTCCGATCGCTTCGGGTCGGGGAAAGCGGAACTCCAGACCGTCCGGACATCTCGGGGGGGGGAGGTCGGACTTTGCCGGCCGGATTGCCTTCGCCTACGCCGTTCGGCAACCACGGGCCCCGATCCGGGCCTTCTGCCGGCAGATGGCCCGCCGATGTCGTCTGAACGGCCGCCGAGCCTCCAGCCCGGCTCCCGACCGAGCTTCGCCTGGGCCCCGCGTCCCGGAAACGGGCCCCGCCGTCTACCCGGATTCCCCGACGCTCCCCGCCGCTGCAGGGATCGGTTACGGCGGCTACGTCACCGTGCTGACGGCTCGACCCGCGTCAGCGCGAGCGGAGCATCCTGTTGATCAGTTCGAGGTCGAACTCCTTGGGATCTATCGGGCCGCCCGTCCATTCCATCATCTCCTCATGCTCCTCATGGTCAGGATCCGCAAGGATTTCGAGAAGGTTCTGGTATCCGTACGGTCCCCCGCAGTCCTCCGGCGGGCAGGCCATCGCCCCCTTGAAACATCCGTACTTCTGCCCGGTCATCGCGGGGACGTAGTCGGTGTCGAGCACTTTCAAAACGTGCTCCCACGAGTCACCCATGTCATATATGTATTCGAACTGAGCCCCCTTCGAAAGTCCGAGCCTGTTCAACTTGATTTTCGAGGGATCGCAGGCCTTTTCGCCGTCGATCGTATATTCGTCATCTCCCGAAAAGAAGTATTCCTCGCCGAAAATCGTGAAGGAATAAAGATGACAGTTAAACCACCCCATCACTTTCTGGATAACTTCGTGGAAATCGGCCAAAGATATGTTTGACGGGGTGAAAAAATACCGCCAGATCTTCGGCCTCAAGCTCGCGAGCTCAATCCTGAAAGAATAGAACGGAACATGCTTTGCCGACTTGTTCCCGGCTTCCTTCAACGCTTTTACCGATGCTTTTACTGGCGGTTTTGCGGGCGCCTTTGCCATACCGTACCCCTCGTGTCGGTTTCCCTGCCGCGCCCGCATGATACGACGTGAAAACAGGCGGACAAAAAGGCGGGAACAGACATCAGGCTGAGATTAGGAGACGAAAAACAGCTGGAGGACCAGCAGACTGTCAACCATCGGCATTAAACCCGCTGCACGGAGTGCAGCGGGCAGGCCGCACATCCGTAGGGCGAGCGACAGCATCCCGCGACGGCGAGGCTGTTCATCCATGAGGCTTCAGAGCTGGAACATTTTCACTCTGCTGTCAGTCTAGCCGCCATGGCCGTCCCTTGTCAAGCCCCGACCCCGATCCCCCTATCCGCTCCGGGCAACCGTCCGGACAGGCTCCACAGGCCGCCTGCATGCGCGGCCAGGGCCGGGAGGGCTTGAGCGGCCGCGCGGGACGGCGCCGCAGCCTTTCGCTCGGAGCCGCCGGAGGATCACGACCGTCCCACGCCAAGTTAAGGTATCCGCCCGCCAAGGTATCCGCCCGCGACAGCCCAGTCGCGGCACGGCGGCCTCACCCAGGCCATCCGTCCATGTCCCGAGCTGCCCGGACAGTGCCTTCCGGACGACGGCCCGACCCTCCAAAGGCCCGGACAGCGCATCCGAGCCTCCCGGCCATGGTACCCGCGCCCGGCCCTCTCTTGCGGGCCAATCGCACAGGACGCCGCCCGACCGGCACCGGCCGCAACTTCAGGCAGGAGCCGGCCGCAGGCTCATGTCCCGCTACGCGCCTGATGCCGAGGAACCGCCGGCGGCCTTGAGGAAGGGCCAGGCTTGACAGAGACATGCCGTTTTGGAATACTTTTACGGTACCTTTCAGCTTCCTTTCACGACCGTCGGCTCATGCCGGAACGCCCCCGGTCCTTGACGCCGCATTTATAGGGACCGGTCCGGCGGCAAAACGGGCGCGAGCCTCCCGCGGCGGAGGTTCCGTCCGGAGAACAGGGGCCCCGAAGGCCCTAAAAGCGAGCCCTTCATGCCAACCGAATGTCCCCTCCGGGACTCGGGCCGGGGGATTACCGCCGAACCCGAGCCGTTCCGCCTCGCCGCGTCGGCCGTCGCGCTGGCCCTCCTCGTCCTCACGATCCCGGCGGGACCCGCGCTGGCCGCCGCCGATGACATGGTACTGACCGCGCACTATGCCGTGTCCATAGCCGAGGAGGCGCATTTCGCCGTCACGGGCACCTACACCGACAGCTACGAGGAGCTTGTGAGACGGGGAGGGCTGGTCACCAACCCCTCCGTCTGCTACGGCACCATCCAGCTGTACACCGTAACCGGAACCGGGGCGTCGGGGCTGAGGTTCGCGGTGGGGCATGCCGACCGCGAGACCTTCAGGGGCGCCTACGCTTTCGACAGCGCCGCTCCGGGCGACACGGTGGCGAGGATAGTGAACGTCTTCGACTGCCGCCTGTTCGGGGGCGAATGGAAGCCCGGCCCCACCCCCAGGACGCGCGACACTCCGGGAGTGGTCGAGGCCGACGCGGCCGTCCAGGCGGCCTTCCGCGCGGTGGCGGCCGCCCAGGAGGCGCACTTCGCGGAAAAGGGGAGCTACTCGGAGAACTTCGGGGAGCTCCGGGGCTTAGCGGGGCTCGCCGCGGACCCCACTGTCTGCTACGGGCCCATCCAGACCTACCTCCTCTCTGACGGCACGGCCGGCTTCAGGTTCAGGACCGGGCATGCGGGCAGGGACGGCCTCCCGGTCGCCTACTCCTACGACAGCCATGCCCCCTGGGGCAACGTGGCCCGTGCCCCCAACAACTTCGCCTGCTCCGACTTCGGCGGAGGGAGAAGGGGCGACGCGCCCGCCGCCAGGACCGGGCCCGACCGGGCCGACGCCGACAAGCTGGTCCAGGCGGCCTACCGCTCCGTGGCCACCGCCCAGGAGGCCTTCTTCGCCCAATGGGGGACCTACGCGACCGGCTACGCCGATCTTAAGGAGAAGGGGGGGCTCGTGACCTCCCCTTCCGTCTGCTACGGGCCCATGGAGACCAACATGGACGGCCCGGCCATACTCGGATTCAGGTTCAGGGTGGGGCATGCCTCAAGGGACGCCTTCCCCGGCGCGTACGTCTACGACAGCACAGCAGCCGGGGACAACAAGGCGTCCAGGACCCCGAACACCTTCGACTGCATCCTGTTCGGCAACGCGCAGAACCGGTGACGTCCGCCGCGGCCGGCGGATCCCGGAAACGGCGGCCGGAGTTCCCGGGCGGATCCCGGACTTTCCGAAACGGGAGGGCGTCCCTCCGTCATGCCGTGCGCGGCCAGGCTTCGGGGCGCGGCAGCCGGTCCCTTCGAGCCTTCCCGACCCTCCAAAGGAGCCCGTCATGTCGACGACGCGTCGGGACGCGGGAACCGCCTGCCGCGGTTCGACCGTCCCGAAAATCATATGTCTCCTGGCCGTACCCTTCCTGGCTCTCGCCTCTGCGGAGGCGCTTTCCCAACCCGATGCCGACAGCCGCGTCCAGGCTGCCGGAAACGGCGTGGCCGCCGCCGAAAAGGCGTTCTTCCGCGCCGAGGGCATGTTCACCGACAGCTACGAGGCGCTCAGGAGCAAAGGCGGGCTCAGAGCCGACTCTTCAGTCTGCTACGGCCCGATCGAGACGTACCTGGTGACCCGGACCGGCGAGGAAGGCTTCAGGTTCTCGGTCGGACGCGCCGGCCGGGACGACTTTGCCGCGGCGTACGCCTTCGAGGGGACGGACTCGGGACACGGGATGTCCCCGACGCCCAACACCTTCCCCTGCGTCCAGTTCAGGGGGGCCGGAAAGAGGTAGCCCTCCGCCCGGCGCCCCGATCGGCCGCGAGCCTCCTCCGGCACTGAACCCGATGCCGGGCTACGGCACCGGCCTGGTTCGGCCGGAACTGCCGCACCCCTGAGCTGAGCCGCCGATCGCGCCGAGGCAGCCCGGGCCGCCGCCGCTTCCTCGGACGGATCGGACGGAACCTCCTCCCCGGAGCCGTGATCGCCCCGGGCCGGGAGACGCCGCCCATCCCCCTGGCATTCCGGTACGCCCCGGCGGCATCGGCCGCCGGGACCTTTTCCAACGGCACCGCCCCCTTTCCGAACCCTTCGCCGCGGCCGGCCCGACATCCCCGGCCGACACGACGGGCGCGTCTTCCGCCGGCCCCGAAACGCGACGGTCCCCCATGCCACCGAAACTGAAGCCGAAGCTCCCCTTCAGCGGGGGATTCGCCGCAGCGGGGCTGATCGGCCTCATGGCCCTGAGCTTCCCCGCCGCCGTCGCCGCGGCCGACAGCACGCCGGAAGAGGCGGACTCGCGGATCCTTAAAGGGGGACGCGCCCTGTACTCGGCCGAGAAAACGTTCTTCACCTTCAGGGGTTTCTACACCGGGAGCTTCACCGAACTCAGGGACCGGGCCGGACACGTGCCCGATCCCGACGTCTGCTACTCGGAAATCGAGACCTACAGGACCGGCTCCGGGGTCCCGGCCTTCAGGTTCTCGGCAGGGCATGCGGACAGGGACTCTTTCTCCTCCGCCTATCTCTTCGACAGCGCGGCCGACGGCGCCCCCCTGCCCGTATCCGGCACCTTCGCCTGCGTTCCTTCCGGTTCCGCGGAAAGCCGCTCCGACGCTCCCGGAACCGCCTCGCCGGCCCCGCCGTCCGAACCTACCGGATCCGGACCTTCCGTACCTACCGGTCCTTCCGGTCCCTTCGGACCTTCCGGTCCCTCCGGTTCCGGCAGATCTTCCGTCTCCGGCGGTTCCGAAAGCCGCGCCGTTTCCGCCGATCCCCTCCGCTCGGCCTCACGGGCGGTGGTCACGGCCCAGGAAGCCCTTTTCGCTTCGGAAGGCCGTTACGCCGCAACCTACGAGGAGCTCCGCGACAAGGCGGGGCTCCAGGCGGAGAAGACCGTATGCTACGGTGCGATCAGGACCTTCGGCGACCCCCGGACGGGGGACGCGGGATACGCGTTCGCCGTGGGCCGCGTCTCCGGACACGCGGGAGCCGCAGCTCCCGGCGAAAAGGGCCCCGCGAAGGCCGGGGGCGGCGGCAGCGAGCGTCCTGAAGCCCTGCTCCTCGAAAGCTTCGGGTCGGAACCGGCCGTTTCGTCCGTACCCGACACCTTCAGCTGCCTCCCCTTCGGCGGCTCGAGAGGCGATCCCCCGCCTCACGCGCCGCCCGTTTCTCCCGGGCCTGCCGGTACCGATGCCAGGATACGGGAGGCGCTCCGCGCCGTTGCGGCCGCCGAGGAGGCCCACTTCGTCTCCAGGGGCTCCTTCACCGCGAGCTACGCCGAGCTCATGGCGGCAGGCGGCCTGGTTCCGGACCCGTCCGTCTGCTATTCCGACATACGGCTGTCCGAGAGCCTCCGGGGGACCCCGGCCTTCAGCTTCGCCGCCGGCAACGCCGGGAAGGGGGGCATCCGGACCGCCTACGTCTACGACACCGCATCTTCCGAAATCATCGGCCTCACACCCGACAGGTTCGAGTGCCAGGACCTGGAGGGCGGGGGGAAGTAGCGGCTGCCGGGCTCCGGCCCCTCCCGCCCGGCCTCCCCCGCCTCCGCGCCCTGCAGGACCGGACGCGGCTCCCCCTGAACGGGTCCAGATCTCCGCACCCGAGGAACTTCCCGGAAGCGCGCCTGCCTTTCGTATCGCGGCAAGCCTGCCTTGACACATATGGTGGTTCCTGGAATAATCCAACCGTTCCGAAACCTGACGGACGGCTGCCGTTCCGGATGCTCCCGCGCGTTCCGAAAGCCGGAAACGTGCCTCCCCTGCCCCCCTCCCCGAAGATTGCCCGATGCGGGGAAACCCGCCGTCCGGTCCTGCCGGGAGCACCCCCGCAAGCCGGGCGCCGCTCCGGACGCCTGTCCGCCCCGCCCTCCGCCCGTTCCCGCCGGAAACCCCCTGTCCGCCGGAGGCCCAAGCGGTAACGCGACCCTCCTGAATCCCCCCCGGCAGTCCACGTCCCCTGCCGTCCCGCAGCGGCGGCTACGGTCCCCCCCGTCTTCCCCGACCCGCAGCACGTGCCGCCCCATCAGCCATTCCGAATGCCCAACGTCCCCTCCCGAACGCCAGCATCCCCTCCTCCGCAACCCGGGAGATCTCCGGACTTCCCGAACGCGCATCGAACGCCCAGCCCGACACCGACGCCTCGGCAGGGGACTCCGACGCGCGCCGTGAGGGGAGCCCCGTCCTGAAGGGCATGTCCGTACGCAGGGACGGCAGAGCCTTTTCCGGAACTCAAAACCCCGGACCCGGACCGGCCCCTCAGGGAAGAAAGCCATGCCGCCCAACCGCCCTGCACCGAAAAAGCGCCCCGACGGTCACGCCGCCCCCGAATTCCTGAGCTTCATCGGCGCCGTCCTCCTGCTGGCGGCATCGGCGGCCGACCCCGGCCCGGTCCTGGCCGACGGGACGTTCCGGACCGCAGTTCCCTCCCCGCCCGCAACCCGGGTAGCCGACTTCCCGCTCGGGGGCACCGGCGCCCCGGGCTACGTGCCGCCGGCGACGTTCGCAGGAAAGACGGCCGTCCCTCCCGTCCGCGGGCGCCCGTCCGGAGCCGGCCGCGTAGCCTTACCCGCGAGCCGTGCCGCCGAAAGAGCTTCCCCCGGGAAAGCTGCCGCGCTTCCCCGCGGCCCCAACGGCAACATGCCGCCTCAGGGCGCAAGCAGGCAGGACCCCGCGCCGCCGGCGGAGCCCCGGCCCCCCCGGTCCCTGCCGGACGACGACGAAACGGCGGAGGCGGCTGACCTTGTCAAGTCGGCGGCGCTTGCCGCCGGCGCGGCCCAGGACGCCTACTACGCCGAAACGAAATCCTACGCGCGGGGCTTCAAGGAGCTGGCGGACAGGGGACTGGAGCTGAACGATTCGGTCTGCTTCTCGAAAATGGAGATCCGTGCCGAGAGCGGCACGGCCGCTCCCCGCTACAGATTCTCAATCCGTCACGCGGACAGGGACAGGTTCCCCGCGGGCTTCACGCTCTCCGCGTCGGCCGCCGGCGAATCCGGTCTTTCCGAAAACTTCTGGGACTTCGAGTGCCTGAACGGGACGGCGAGGGCCGCCGCCGATGCGGAAGCGCCGGACACTTCGACCGTCAGAGCCGAACCCGACCCGTTACTCCCGTTGGCTGAAGAGACGGTCCGCTCTGCCGCGCTTGCCGTGGTCGCCACGCAGGACGTCTACTATCCGAAGAACAACACGTACACCGGCAGCTTCAGGGAACTCGCGGACGAGGGGCTGCTCCTGAACAATTCCGTCTGCTACTCCAAAATTGAGACTCAGGCAGGCACGAACGTGAAGGTTCTCCATTACAAATTCTCCGTCAGGCACACGAACTTTGAAAGATTTCCGGTGAGTTTCGTCTATGACACGTTTGACATCGGAGGATCCGGTCTCTCCGAGACGTCCGAAAATTTCGAGTGCCTCAACGGTACCGAGAGGACATTGGAAGAAATTAAAGCGGAGGGCAACGGTTCCGGAACCGATGAGGACGGCGCTAGCCCGGATCCCTCGGAATCTGTACAAAAGGCGTATTACGCCGTGGCAGCCGCCCAGACGCGCTTCAACCTGAACGCCACCCGCTACACCAGCAGCTATCTGGAACTTTCGGACAACGGTTTTGTTCCAGACCCTTCCGTCTGCTACGGAAAGATTGAAATTTTTCCGGACCCGGTACGTCCTTTCGCGCACTTCAAGTTCTCGGTCCGGCATGCGGACGCGGACATCACTCCGGTCGCCTACACCTACAACTCCCTCACCAACACCGAGACCCCGGCCGCGACGGCGGAAGTTTTCGAATGCACCGTCGGATCGGACATCGCTGCCGCCGCCCTCCCCGACCCTGACGGGGATGCCAGGGCACGGGCCGCATACGAGGCCGTGGCCAGGGCCGAGAACGGATTCTTCAGCAGCAATTCAAGCTACTCCGACTCATACGCCGCACTCATCAGGTCCTGGCAGCTCAAGCTGGACAGGAACGTCTGCTACGGGGCCATAGAGACCCACCTGAACGAGGCGACGTCAAAGCCCGGTTTCAAGTTCAATGTCCGCTTCTCCTGCGGCAGCTCCACAGTCTACAGCTACGACAGCACCGCCGACCCCAAGGCCACCCCGACCCGCGAAAAATTCAACTGCGCAGCCGGATATTTTCTGCGCGAATAACCTCATGCTGCCATGAGCGCGGAGCCGGACCGGCGCGCCCCCCGTCCGGAGATCCCCCGGCGCGGCAGGCTGCCCGGCTCCGCCGTCCGTTTCAATCCGGGTCACCCCGGAATCCGGTTCGGCTCTCCGGCCCCCGCGCGTCCGTCCGCCTGAGCCTGAGCCTGAGCCTGAGCTTCACCGCAATCCGCCGCAGACCGGACCCGACCCGACCGGACCGGACCCGACCAGGGACCCGGACGGAACCGCCCTGCCTGGCCATAACGGGCATCCTGGCGCCGAAACGCTGCCCTGTCCCCCGGACGGCCCCGGCGTCCTTCATGCCAGCGCTTCCCGGAATGGACTGCCGTCGACCGTGCCGGTCATATCCCCGCCCCGCCCGCTCCGGAGTTTCGCCGGACGTTGCCGGACGAAGAAAACGGAAGAGTCTCGCAACGGGGTCATCCGGAGGGCCTGAAGAGTCTTCCCCGAGATCCTTTGGGTTCGGAAGAGTCTCGTCCCGGGAGCCTCTGGAAAGCTCGGAGGAGTCTCACCAGGGCCTCTGGAAGGATCGAGTCCAGGGGACTGCATATGTTTCCTTTCAGCCAGCTTGGCCGGACTGAATTGGACCTGTTCGGCCAGAAAATGTACGTTGCGTCCGGGGAACGCTGGGCCTCATGGCACTGAGTCTTCCGGGGTTCTGGGTATGTATCGAGTGCTGGAAGTCATTGGTTGCCGGGGAGGAGCCGGACAGGGAGGACGGCGAGAGGGGGGGGATGGAGGAGGGAGGCCTGGTTGAGAGAACACTTGAACGCTCGCATTGACTCGATATTCAGCATGGTTTGCAATAAATCCGTTAGGATGATATAGTAAATTGTAAATTGCTGGAGGAGCTTGGTTCCTGCAACACGCCAATGTACAACTGTGTTATTTTGTTGGCAATTTCTGTTGCCGTTAAACCCGTCCGAGAGACCCGGACGGTATCAGCCAAAGGCTCCAGAACTCTTTTCACCTGTCTTTTGGGGGGGAGCATGACCAAAATGCCATCAAAATTTTTCAACATCGCAGGGGTTTGTAACCCGCTACGACACTATATGCTTCCGCCACTTCCTCGCCTTTCGGATGTTGATGACCTGATAACGAGAGAACAATATTTCGTGATTCATGCACCTCGTCAGTCAGGCAAAAGCACTTGTCTGGACGCCCTGGTCAATAAGATCAACAACGATGGCCAATATTACGCTTTCAGCTGCTCTCTTGCCACTTTGAGGGATGCCGTTGACAATGCAACGGCTATGTCCGAGATCGTTGCGAAGATAAACAGAGCGCTTCGATACTCAAGAGTTGTCCAACTCCGTGATCTGGCTTATAAGTTCAATGACGAAGAATACATGGCAGATCCCGGTGAGAAGGTACAGGGCATGCTCAGTGACATGTGCATGGCGTTGGACAGAGATCTGGTTGTCTTCTTTGACGAAGCTGACTGTCTCCAGGAGTCTCCCCTCATCAAGTTCCTGGGTCAAGTACGGGATGGCTATCTCGAACGCTCTCAGTTATCTTCGTGTGCAAAGTTTCCGAGGGCGATGGCTCTTGTGGGAATGCGAGATATCAGGGATTATCTGACCAAGGTCCGGCCTGAGAATGCGTCTCAGGGACCGGGGGGCAGCCCTTTCAACGTGAAATCATTAAAACCATTAACTCTTACCGACTTCACAAGAGGGGAAATTATCGCACTCTACGGTCAGCACACCGGGGAGACTGGACAGGTGTTTGATTACGGGGCCATTGACCGGGCCTGGTACTGGAGCGAGGGTCAGCCCTGGCTGGTCAATGCCCTGGCTAACTATGTCATATATGAACAGTTTAAGAGTGATTATTCCAAGACCGTTACGGGTGCCGACATCGACCTGGCAGCCAGGAGCTTGATTCTGATCAACCCGACCCATTACGATTCCCTGATGGAACGGCTAAGGGAACCAAGGGTCAGAAGGGTGATGGACGCTGTCATTGCAGGTGAAAAAAGATTTCCTCGTGGCGTTTCGTCTGACGATAAGGGGTATGTCATCGATCTCGGGCTCTTGAAAGCCCAGATCGTTAACGGTATTACATCCTTAAGGCCTTCCAACGCCACTTATCGCGAGTTAATAATTCGCTTCCTGACAAGGGATATCCAGGACGATATCCCTGAAGAATTCCAAAACAAATGGATGGACGGGACAAGCCTTGACATGGACTCCCTCCTTAAGGCTTTCCAGCTCTACTGGCGTGAAAATTCTAAAGCTCAGGCTACTAAGATCAAAACAATTAATAGCGATGTTAAAGATTTGGCTGATAATCTCCTAAAAGTTCAAGAGAGCAAGGTTACAAATGAAATCCGAGCAGAATTTATTGAGAAAGTCAATTACTTAATTACAGACATATCTGGTGAGGCATATGCACATCTTGTATTGTTTGCCTTTTTACAAAGAGTGCTGAACGGCGGTGCTGACGTTATTCAGAGGGAATACGCCCTGGGTCTAACAAGAGCTGACATATGCGTGAGCTACAAGGGTATTCGCTATCCTCTTGAATTGAAGATCAAAGGTGCCATGACCCGTGAACAGAGTATCAAGCAGATACTAGGCTACATGGATACATGCGGATCATCCGTAGGCTGGCTGATCGTCTTCGACAAGGATACCAAGAAGCTTTGGGAAGAAAAAATTTTTTGGGAGACCAAGGAACTCGATGGAAAGATCATACATGTAGTTGGGTGCTGAAAATATCAGTGTATCTGTTCACCCTGTAAGCAGGGAGGCGGTGACGTTTAGGCTTGTGTTCAATTGCAACAGAACGCAGGAGAATAAGTGAGCTTAGTTGCGCTTATGTATGTGCAGTTCTGGGGGAAACATGTGCAGTTTGGGGCAGACAATTAAAAAGATAGATGCTACGGTTCGGGCTGAAGGAGCCACAAGATGTCACGCACAGCCCCATTTAGCTTTATAGAGAATTCTGTTGATGGCCTTGAGACGGGGGCAAGACGACGAGCTCTCATGTGGCAGGTTGGTTCTCTCGCCCGCAGGGTGAGCCCCAACCTGATATGAGGTATAATTGCTGATTTTGACATAATATATAAACTAAACTAATATATTACGCATATATAATATCCAAAAATAATTACCTGCATGTACTGTTGAGCTCAAAACTGTCGTTAAGGCTGATCTCCCAATAGATTTTAAATCAGTACATCAACTAGATACTCCAGGCTGATGTTAAAGACAACATGGTGTCCAACAACCAGACACTTCCGGACGGTCGTCACAGACTCGTTCTGAACGGCTCCTGTGCCAAGTACGTCCTGTCCATGTCGGGAACGCTGAACAGCAGGTTCCGAAGGAGCTGGACAGAGGCGGGGGATTCCCCCCTCCCCGAGTTTAGGCCCTCCATGCTCCTGAGGTATTCGTTCACAGGAGGTGTTGGCGGCATGGAGCGCGATGGATGACGGAACCGTAATATGTCAATGTGGGGTTCACGGTTAAGAATTGGGCGGAACCATTGGCGATATAAACAGTAGAGGCAAGCAACCATGCTCCAATAACTTGTATGCTTGTTCTCAGTTTCACCCATTCTCAGACTCAAGAATGAATAGCGAAGCCTGCTCCGGGCAGGCACCGACTTATTGCGTCTCCATCATATAGCATTATTTTAAATTATCATACCATTGGCGGTACCTTGATTCCCCGTCTCAGGTCTTCTTCCGGAGGACGGCCCCGGCGGAAGACCCCTCCGGACACCGCGCAACGTGCCGCACGGAAACACTGAGGCTGTCCGGAGGCGCCTTCCGAAACTTATCCCGCTTTAAATTCAGCTTTTTTTTCCCGGAGGTTTCTAATTTTGCCTCCTCCGTCCCCCGCCACGGCGGCGGCAGGCCAACCGGGCCAGGACCAGACCTCCGGGATCCAGGCCCTGAAGATTTGACAAAACTCCTTGAAATTTTTAGACAATCCGCGATAGACTGTCATATCTCTTTCCTGCCGTCCAACGGCCCCATCCCTCCGCGTCTTCTCCGTGCCCGCGCTGCGGTTTTCCGGAACACGTCAAGAACAACACCCTATCCCTTCGGCCAGATGCGCAGCACCGGGCCGGGCCCACGAGGTTCAAGATGACCCCAGACCCCAACGGCCATCTGGCATCCGAATCCGGCATGTCTACTTTCTCATTCATCATGCTGTCGCTGCTGACCTGCTTCGTCTACTACTACTACTGGGTAATTTCCCTCGGATACAACGTGAACAGGAGCGGCAGGCTCGCGAACCGGGTCAACACCAAGCTTCTGATCGCGTCCGGGACGCTGCTGGCCTGGACATACGTCACCACGTACATGATCTATTCCATCACCTTCCCCCTGACCCTGCAACAGGGAATGAACGAAGATGCCCTGATCGGCATTTTCGCGGTGGCGAACCTGTCGCAGAACGGCATGACGTTCATCTACTTCATCGTCAACGCCATAGCCTTCGTGACGCTCGCTTTCCGCCTGAGGGAATACTTCCAGAACAGCGGCATCAACGCCCCCTGCTCCGGCATCGCTGCCTTCTTCTTCAACGGCTTCTACATCTACTACGCCGTACGCAGAGCCAACAGGATCCAGACGGAACAGGGGACCCAGGCCGGTTACTTCCAGCCGCCGCTCGTGAATCCCCAGCAGGGATACCAGCAGGGCATCCAGCCCCCGGCACAGCCGGGCTTCCATCAGCAGCAGGGATACCAGCAGCCCCAGCAGGGTTACCAGCCGCCCCGCCAGGGTTACCAGCAGCCTCAGCAGGGTTACCAGCAGCCCCAGCAGGGATACCAGCAGCCCCAGCAGGGTTACCAGCAGCCTCAGCAGGGTTACCAGCAGCCCCAGCAGGGATACCAGCAGCCCCAGCAGGGATACCAGCAGCCCCAGCAGGGATACCAGCAGCCCCAGGGCCAGCCCGCCCAGCCCGCCCAGCCCGGCGGGAGGGTCGATGTGACCAAGGGTCCGGGCGGAAACCGCTGAACACCCCGCCGGCGCCTCACGGGACCTCACCTGCTCCCGGCACCCGCGACGGCCATCCTGAACTTGACACCCTGCGGCTTCCGCCGCAGGGTTTTTTTTTTCCTCTTTCCGCCGCCCGCACATGCTCCCGGTTCAGGCGTCTCCCCAGACCCCCGAACGCCGCATCCGGACCGGGAGGAGGGGACGGGACCGCTCCTCACCCGTCGAAGCCCTGAACCGTCGGCGTCGAAATCCGCGCCAACTTGCAGGGTCTTGTCCGTGACCCTATAATTTAAGCCGGAAACCGCCTTCCGCTCCTGAAATCCTCCGCGGCGCTTCATGCCTCGGAGGACCCGCCAAAGCCGGACCGGAGAGTCCGGCCTCCCGGAAGACGGCCCCGTCAGGGCCGCACGACCGACCGGAAGACGGGAACGGGCGTCCGGGCCCTAGGAGGAGACAGCATGGGACACGTATCCGACGGTTCTGGAACCCGGCGGCTCCCGGGACCCGCGAACGGGCCTCCGTCCGTCAATGCCATGGCGATTTCCGCGTTCGCAGTTCTGGCGCTCGCCGTTCTGGCCATGCCGACGGCCGCCCCGGCGCCGCTCGCCGCCCAGGGCCTGCCCAGTGTCCCCCGCGAGGTCTTCCGGGACCAGCCGCCCATGTCCGACGAGGACGTGCCGACGCTCGTGGAATTCGCCATCTTCGTCGATGCCAACCAGGAGCTCATGTGGGACAGGATAATCGCGGGCAGATTCAACTCCGAGGACGAGAGGCGGCTTTTCTATCTGATAGTCAGATACGTCACGGGGGTGTACATGGTGGACCCCAAATATCTGGTTCCGGCCGAGGAGGCCGTGAACATGTTCGGGCCGCTTGCCCTTCCGCTGCCCGAGGAGCTCGACGTGACAAGACGCCACTTCGAGAGCATCGAGAAGGCCAGGCAGGACGCCCGCGAAGAGAAGACCCCGAGGCTGCGCTGAAATGATGCCGAATCTCCTTCCGGCTCGGCGGCGGGAACGCCGGACCCCGAGCCCCGGCGGGGAGGCCGATCCGTGATCCTCCCGGCGGGGAGGCCGAACCGTGATCCCCCCGGCGGGAAGGCCGAACCGTGATCCCCCCGGCGTGGAGGCCGAACCGCGAGCGCCTGACCGGAATCGGACCGAAGTCCTCGGACCGCGTCCGGCGACCGTCCCCGTCCCGACCGCTTCCGCCGCCATGACATGCGCCATCCCCGCGGCTTGCGCCCACCGCCCCGCCGAAGCGGCGGAAACCAGTCTCCGCGCTTCTCCGCTCCGGTCCCCTCTCCTCCGGACTCCCCCGCCGGGCGGTCTTCCGCAGCCGATCCGCCCCGGACCGGCGTTGCCCCCCGCGTTCGGGCCCGTCCCCCCCGGGGCCGGGAAAGCCGATGCCCGCCCTACCCCGCCGCCTTCCGCCTCCCCCCGCGACGGGGGGCCCGGCATGCGAAAAGGGCCGGGAAATCCCGGCCCTTCCGTAAGGCCGGCGGGGGGAGGCCCCCGCCGGATCGTCGGACTGCCCGGCCCGCCGGCCGGCGCCCCCGTCAGATGGTGAAGAGGTCCTTGTGGGCGTTGTGGAAGGAGGTATGGAGGAGCTTGTGGGAGAGGTGCCCGCCCGGCTCCTTCAGGTACTCGGCGTAGAGGGCCTTGACCTCGGGGTTCTCGTGGCTCTTGCGGAGAGGCAGGTTGCGGTCGTCCTCGTAGAGGCCGGCCGTGCGCTTCGCGCGGTAGTTGATGTCGGTCGCGATGGGCTGTCCGCCGCCGGAGATGCAGCCGCCGGGGCAGGCCATGACCTCGATGAAGTGCCAGCCGTTGGGGTTCCCGGCCTTGATTGCCTCCATGACCTTCCTGGCGTTGCCCAGGCCGTGGGCGACCGCGACCTTGATCTTGGTGCCGTCCAGGTCTATCTCCGCCTCGCGGAGGCCCGCCATGCCGCGGACCGCGTTGAGCTCGATGGAGGGGAGGGTCTTCTTGGTGACGACCTCGTAGGCGGTGCGGAGGGCCGCCTCCATGACGCCGCCGGTGTTGCCGAAGATGGTACCCGCGCCGGTGCCCACGCCCATCACGGGGTCGTACTCCTCCGGCTTCAGCTCCGCGAACGAGATGCCCAGTCCCTTAATGAGCTTCGCGAGCTCGCGGGTGGTGAGCACGATGTCCACGTCCTTGAAGCCCGAGGCGTCCATCTCGGGACGGGTGCATTCGAACTTCTTGGCCGTGCAGGGCATGATGGAGACGGAGACGATCTTGGAGGGATCGATCTTCTCCCGCTCGGCGTAGAAGGTCTTGCACAGGGCCCCGAAGATCTGCTGGGGGCTCTTGCAGGTCGAGTGGTGCTCGACCAGCTCGGGGTAGAACATCTCCATGAAGTTGATCCAGCCCGGGGAGCAGCTGGTTATCATGGGGAGCTTGTGGTTGTCCGGGGACTCCAGCCGCTTCAGGAACTCGGTCGCCTCCTCC
>JAISEQ010000028.1 GCA_031264045.1 Deltaproteobacteria bacterium | reverse complement strand
CCTCGCAGTCACGGGGATCCCCCCCGCTCGCCGGCACGCGGTTCCCCCCCGCTCGCAGTCACGGGGATCACCCCCGCTCGCCGGCACGCGGATCCCCCCCGCTCGCAGTCACGGGGATCACCCCCGCTCGCCGTCACGCGGATCCCCCCCGCTCGCAGTCACGGGGATCACCCCTCTCGCCGTCACGCGGATCCCCTCCGCTCGCAGTCACGGGGATCACCCCAGCTCGCAATCCCTCGGATCGCGGACCGGGGAACTGAAAAACCCGGCGTCCGGAGGCTTCCGGGACGCCGGGGCATAAGATTTCGGCCGTTTCGGTTCCGGCCCGGAGGCTCCGGCGCATGACGGGCTGCCTCCGGCACCGCCGGGACCTTTCCCAGTCCGGAGGATCCCCGCGCCCCGCACGGGCGGGGCTCCGGGGGTTTCCCGAACGCCTCAGCCGCTGCCGTCCAGGGGGTAGCCGGCAAACTCGTCGCCCCTCCTCAGGTAGGCGGACTGCGGCATGAGCCCGGCGTCCGCCAAGGCGGGGAGGATCAGATCCCTGTCGCCTTCCCTGAGGCTTATGGCCAGCCCGCAGTTGGGGTTCACCTCCTTGGGGACGGGCACGAGGATGAAGGGCAGCCCCCCCTCCTCCAGAAGCTCCTCCGCCTCCAGGATCCTGGTGTTGGAGGCGAAAACGAGGATGATGTCCCCCTGTCCGTCGTTCAATGGCGAGTCCTGCCTTCCCCCGGCCTTCCCGGTCCCGGTCAGCGGCAGGCCGGGCCGCGCGGCGGTCCGGGTCCTGCGGGCGGCCGCGCCCGCGGACACCTACCTGCGGCCGCGCCCCGCGGCAATCTCCCCCAGGGCCCCCGCGGCGGCGACGGCCTCCTCCTCGGTGTTGAAAAGGCCGAAGGAGAACCTGGTCGCCCCGCCGGGGAAGCTCCCCGAGGCGCGGTGCGCCATGGGGGCGCAGTGGAGGCCGCTCCTGGTCATGATACCATAGCCTTCCTCCAGGCGCCGCGCCAGATCCGAAGACGAGATCCCCTCCATCACCACCGACACCGTGGCCACGCGCCTGGGATCGCCCGGGCCCGGACCCAGGAAGGCGAGCCCGGGGACCTTCGATGCCCCTTCCATGAAGATGCCGGTCAGCCGCATCTCGTGGGCGCGGACGTTTTCCACGCCGGCGGCAAGAAGGAATTCCGCGGCGGCGGCCAGTCCCGCCAGGCCGTGGGTGTTCTGCGTCCCGGCCTCCAGGGCGTCGGGAAGGAAGTCCGGGTGCTCGAGGCTCTCGGAGCGGCTCCCGCTCCCGCCCACCGCCAGGGGCCTGAAGGGCGTCCCCTCCCTTATGCAGAGCCCGCCGGTCCCGGTGGGCCCCAGGAGGCCCTTGTGGCCGGTGAAGCAGATCACGTCCGCCCACGAGGCCATGCCGTCCAGCGGCACCGAGCCGGCGGTCTGGGCGGTGTCCACGATCATCGGCACGTCCCCCGCGGCCTCCTTTATCTCGCGGGCCGGGGCCAGGGCCCCGGTCACGTTGGAGGCGTGGTTCAGGACTATCAGGCGGGTATCGGCCCTGAGCCTCCTCCGGAACTCTTCCGGGTCAAGGACCCCGTCCGGCCCCGGAGGCACCGCCTCCCACTCTATGCCCGAGGCCCCGCTGATGAGCGCGAGGGGCCTCGCTGTCGAGTTGTGCTCGAGGGACCCGGAGAGCACGTGCGCGCCCGGGCCCAGGCCGAATCCCCCCACGGCCGCGTTTATGGCCCAGGTGACGTTCGGGGCGAAGCACACCCGCTCCGGATCGCTCGCCCCGAAGATCTTCGCCATGCCCTTGCGTGCCCGGTAAACCGTACGGGAGGCAGCATGCGCCGCGGCATGCCCGCTCCTGCCCGGGGACGCCGGGGCCAGCATGGCCCTCTCCACCGCCTTCACCACCGCCTCCGGCTTGGGGAACGAGGTGGCCGCGTTGTCCAGGTAGATCACGATGTCCCTCCCCCGGGCCCAAGGCCCCCGCCAGCGGCGTCCATGAGCTCCTGGGCCTCCATGGCGGCCCTTACCGCGCGGGCGGCCAGCGCGTCCGGCAGATCTGGCGGCCGGTCC
Source organism: Deltaproteobacteria bacterium (assembly GCA_031264045.1). GTDB lineage: Bacteria > Desulfobacterota > Desulfarculia > Adiutricales > Adiutricaceae > JAIRZX01. The sequence continues at coordinate 3,236 of JAISEQ010000028.1, read as the reverse complement.
CCCGCGCCTCCGGAAGGACCGCCGGACGGCTCACCCATGCCGGAATGCAAACCCACGGCGCCGCGGGCGGCCATGCCCTCGGGCATGAAGGCGGGAATCAGGCCCTCGAGGGATCTTAGCACGTCCTTTACGTTCGTGAGCTTCATGTTAGGGCAGAACATCTCGGTCTCGGTCTCCCGGAAGGTCCTCGCGGGGAAGGCCCGCGCCAGTGTCTCGGCCAGGCCCGCCTCGCAGAACAGCACGAACTCGCCCGAGGCGCTGGACGCCACGAACCTCGCCAGCGCGTCCGCGTCCCCGCTGAAGTCGCACGCGGCCCTGACTTCCGGGGAGCACATGGCGTTGGCCCCGAGGACTGCCCCCGGCCAGGCCAGGCGGGCCCTCCCGGCCTCCGCCGCCTCCACCTGGGCGTGGATGGCGCAGACGGGAGCGAGACCGCCGTAGGCGTCCCTTCCCGGCGTCCCGGAGGCTTCGAGATCGAGGCCCGGCAGCACGGCTGTCTCCCCTGCGGGGGGGACTGCGGGGCACGGCTGCCCGTGACGGGCGCCGCCTCCGGGAAGCGGCGGACCGGCTGGGCGGGAGGAGCCAGCCCGCGGCGCGATCCTCAGGGGAAAGCTCCCGGAGAGCCCGGCAGCGGCGCCGGGAACTCCTCCGAGCCCGCCCGCCGCGCTCCGAAGGGGCGGATCCAGGGACGCGTCGCGGGCCGCGTCCAGGGAGAGGTCCGCGTCGCAGAGGGCTATCACGTCCTCCCTGGCCTTCATGCCGGCGGCAAGCCTGCGGCCGGGGAAGGCGCGGCGGGCCGCAAGGACCGTCTCGGGCCCGGCCGCGGCGCTGAACGGGCACAGGGCGTCCGGACGCGGGGCCACGACCGGGATGTCCGGACGCAGGCGGGCCACTGCCCTGACCATGAAGTCCACCCCGCATACCACCAGGACCCTGGCGGACGACACCGCCGCGCGCCGGAGGACGGCACGGGACCCGCCCACCAGATCCGAGAGCTCCTTCACGTCGGCCCTCTGGTAGAAGTGGGAGAGGATCTCGGCACCCAGAATCTCCTTCAGCTCGATTACGCGCCTCGCCTGCCTTCTCTTCCTGTCGCTTTTCATGGATGTTCCTCGGACTTGGGCATGGATTTCCTCCGCGACCCGGCTCAGGCGCGGACCCCGATTCCGGCCAGGACACGGATCCGGCGCGCTCCCCGATTCCGGCCCGGACACGGACCTGGACTCCGGGCCCCGCGGACTTCGGCTTCAGCCCGCGCCAGGCTTAAGCCGCCGCTCCGGCCGGAACGGTCCCGGACATGGCCGTTCCCGTCACGGGAGGCCTGTCCGGAACCGCGGGCTGCCTGTCCGGAACCGCGGGGGGGAAGCACCGTCCGGCGGGACTCCCTCCGGGACGCGGAGGGCGGGGAGACGCCCGCAGGACTCCCGGGGAGCGGGAGCGCCTCGCAGGGGCGGAAACCCGTCACCACCTCACGCCGAGCACCATGCTCAGGGCGCCTTCGGAGTCCCTGTAGCGGCCCACGGACTTTATGGACAGGAGAGACGAATAGCGCTCGCGCAGGGAGAACATGTCCGGGAAGAAACGCACCGACCCCTCGCGCTCCGCGCGCGGCATGGAGAATATTATCGGCTTGCCCTGCGGCACGGTCTCGAGGAATCCCAGGTCGTCCTCCACGGTGTCCAGGACGTTCAGCATCAGGAAGGCCTCCCGGCGCTCGTACTCCTGGCGGACCTTGGGGTCGTTGAAGTCCCCGTAGATGAAGCTCCAGCCGGGGAAGGCGGCGCGGGCGCTCTTAATCCTGTCGTGGCTGATGTCCACGCCCAGGTAGACCTCTGGCTTCTGGTTCTTGTCCACCATCACCCCGGTGAAGCGCCCGCTCCCGCAGCCGAGATCGGCCACGTTGGCGATGCTCAGAAGCCCCAGCCTGGAGTAGGCGTCCCGGTAGAGGCCCTTGTCGTAGGGGGGGAGGGGCACCGGCTCGGCGGGCTCTGCGGGCCTTGCGGCCTGCTGCCCCCGGAAGGCCAGGAGGTTCGCGGGGTTGTTCAGGAGCTGGTTGGGGTTGAAGGCCATGGTGATCCTCGGGCGGCGCGGGCCGCGTCCCCCGGTCCGTTCGGCGGCCGGGAGGTGTTGTCCGCGCCGGGTCGCCCGGCGCGGAGGCGCGGGGCTTGCCGGCCGACGGGGAAGTTTTCCGGAGCGGAAGGCGTCCGCTTGGGACCGGACATGCGGCAGGAGCCGGGGGCCGGCGGCGGATCTCCCGGCGCACCGCCGGGACGGCCCCGAGCTGAAGCCGGCCCCGGCGGCGGGAGTTGGCCGGGCTCGGGGGGGCGCGGCGGAACCGCGCGGACCGGACGGCGCGGCCCCCCTCCGGACCCGCTACACGAGTACGGCGCGCACGACGTGGCAGTCGCAGGGGCCGACGTTAGCCCGGAAGTAATTGAGGGTCTGATCGATGTCGTACTTCTGGAGCTCCGCCACGCGCCTCAGCACCTTCCTGGTCTGGGTGAAGTCCCCCAGGCAGCCGCCCTCGGCGCGCATCTCGGCCTTCAGCGCGGCGTGGAACAGTTCCCAGTCCCCGTGGTCGCCCACGGTTAGGATGAGCTCCGGGCCCGTCTCGGAGGCGAGGGCCTTCATGCCCTCGGACTCCTGGTAGTAGAAGCTCTCCGCCAGACGCTCGAGCACGGTCTCCCTGCCGGTCTCGGGATCGGTCCCCACCAGCCGGAAGGGCATGCTCCGCCCGTCCTGGCCGTCCAGCAGCTTGAGCACCGCGTACATGAGCTTCTCCAGGCGCTCCCGGGCCGAGAGCCCCTCCGCCATGGAGTAGAACTTTATGCCGAGCCACAGGGAGTCTATGAAGGCCTTCACGGCGGCCATGCCCCCGGATCCCTCCAGGAGCTCCCTCGCCCTCTCCGGGTCGCCCATGTTCACGTAGACCTGGGCGAGGCGCTTTACGGCCGGAAGGTCGTCCGGCTTGAAGGACAGCACCCTCTCCAGCTCCCTGGCCGCCCTTGCCCACTTGCCCTCCAGGCCGTACACCTCGGCGAGGTTCAGCCTCGCCTCCAGAAAGTCCGGCTTAATCTCCACCGCGCACTTCAGGTGCCCCGCCGCGGCATTGCGGTCGCCGCGGGCGAGCGCCGCCACTGCCAGGTTGTTCAGCGCCTGGACGTTCCCCGGGCAGTCTTCGGCCGCCTGGCTGAAGAGCCTCTCGGCCCCGTCCAGATCGCCCGCGGCAACGAGGG
>JAISEQ010000165.1 GCA_031264045.1 Deltaproteobacteria bacterium | reverse complement strand
GGTGTAGCATCAGTAGGACAGAGACGTGGGAGTTGTGATTGGAAAACTTACAAAAGCCACAAACTGCCATAGTTTTTAAGATCAGGAATCACATTCAGGCTGACTCCCCCAGCGTGCCCGCCTGCCCAGCGATCGCGTTTCCGCGTAGAGCCATTTATTTATATCAATTCTGTTTGCAAAATGGCTTACTAGAACACCAACCAGTATTATCGGTTGATATTAAAAAAATGAATTAATAGGTAATTATAAAAATGCTGGGAAAAAATGGATGCCAGAAGGCAAAGATGAATTGGTAGAAGTTCATGATTTCCCTAATCCTTCTACTCCCAAGGCGGCCCATATGGTGTTTATGATGTGGGGAAAAATTTTGGATTTGTTAATGTTGGGACAGATAATGACACTTCCGCTTTTGCCGTAAACTCAATTCAACAGTGGTGGATACGCCAAGGAAAAATTAATTATCCAAACATAAAGTATATAGTAATTACTGCTGATTGTGGCGGCTCTAATGGTTATCGGACAAGATTATGGAAATATGAACTTCAGAAACTTACAAATTATATTGGAGCTAATATAATAGTCTGCCATTATCCTCCAGGCATTAGCAAATGGAATAAAATAGAATATAGATTATTTTCGTATATTTCATCAAATTGGAGAGGCAAACCACTGAAAGATTATGAGACTGTTGTTAATTTGATAAGTAATACTACGACTTCTGCAGGATTGAAAGTCCGATGTAGGCTAGATCGTAGGAAATATCCCTTAGGGATAAAGGTTTTGGACAAAGATATGGATAATTTGAATATTATGCGTGATACATTTCATGGCGAATGAAATTATACAATACAATAAAATTAGCCTCTAATTTTATCAACCATGTAAATGTAATTAATTAACAGCTCCTTAGATTCGGCTAGTGCTCAGTAGCTTTAGTCCGTGTGGGAATTCCATTTGTGATCTTAACAATGTATTCTTGATGACCTGCAAAATACCAACATGTCTGTAGGCATAACCGAATTTAAAGTCGCAAGCTGTAGCTTAATGACAAGATCAGTTTCGCCTGGGAAGACTTGTGCTGAGCCAATAGGCTGATGATTTGTTGGATAACCGTTCACGGGGAAGACGGTCGGTGTGCCATGAGCAGGCGCATAGCGGCAACCTGCAGAGAAGTCTGCACAGAGATATGGAAATCTATTTCCTCACGGTCACTTGAAAAGGGATATCGCCGATTTTGACGATCTGGTTTCGGACGACTATATCCTGCAGCCGTATATACGCTTAAGTTTTCCTGAAATACGAAGCTTGATTCCACTGCGAAAACTCATCCCTCCTCAAATGAGATGGCGGACTCTAAACTTCCTCTGCATGGAAAGCACCTGTATTTAAGCCAAATCCTCGCCATTTCGTGCAACCTTTGCCTAAGCACTGAGGCCTCTGAAAGGTCAAGTGAGGAGTTTTCGCAGTGGAATCATGCTTGTTTCCTCCCAGTGAGCGGATACAGCCCACAATGCCATATTTTATCACAAACCATAACTTTTATTCATATTTTGATGTAATTTATAAGATAAAGATCTGTGGTCGTCCTTTAGGACTTTCCTTGGCAGAGGGGGAGGTGGTCTGCTTCCCAGTTATCGGTTAAAAAAAGTCGTGGAGAGTTGTCTAGATGTCTGTCTCAAGCTCATTTATAGAATTCCAACATGTATTATTGCAGTCGGTCTCTAGAGTTTTGTTGCTCGGAAGTTGATTTTTGTTGACTTGTTCATCCTTGCGTGGTAATATAAGTTCAAGTTTAGTGCATTGTCAACGGTTTCGCGTTTTCAGAAGTCTGTCTGATGTCGTAACTGCTCTTTCACCCCTTCTGTTTATAATCAGAAGCTTTCTTGCATGATGGGAAATGGCTTGAATCGATCTCTTTTAGTAAGAATGGTTTTGGCCAACCCAAAAGTTAAGAGATATGAAAAATAAATTTATCAAAAATGATAGACCGCAGAAAATTGGCGTTAATTATCCGATTTTCTCTGCGTTGATAGATACAGGTTCTGTCTATGTTGACAAGACGATGATAATTCATCAGTTACTTATGAATGACAAATTTCCGTTTTATTTTTTTTCACGTCCTAGAAGATTTGGCAAAACACTTCTTATCAGTACACTTGAGGAGATATTCGGATGTGGGATAAATCGTTTTCAAAAATTAGATATTGTTAAGCAAGGGCTGAAACACGACTGGTCTACCTCTCACGTGATCCGTATAGACATGACTTCTTGCGGACCGGACGCAGATAGTTTTGACAAAAGCCTGGCGAAGAGGGTATGCGGCATAGCTTCTAATTTTGGGATATCTCTCCAAGAAGATCATTGTGCGCCAGCTATTTTCAATTTGATAGAATCGCTCAACAGATCATATGATACAGTTAACTTACGAAAGAATGGCGAGCTAAGAACTGCTTCGAATCCAGGTATAGTTCTTCTCATAGATGAATATGATTTTCAGCTGATTAGCAATCTTGATTCTCCTGAAAAATTACAGACTGTACAAGATACTTTGTTTGGTTTCTATGCTTCAATAAAATCTGCATCAGATATGTTGCGATTCATGTTTGTAACTGGCATAGCTAGGTTCAAAGAATTATCGCCAATTTCTGGTATGAATACAGTATCAGATATATCATATCATCCTATGTTTTCTCAAATTTGCGGTTTTACAGAAGATGAAATCGATAAATATTTTAGTAGTCATTTGAAATCAATGTATGACGAATGGAAGAAACAGGGGATACTGGGTCAGCACAAGGATGTTGTTGATATTTATAATTCGCTCGTAAAGTGGTATGATGGATATAGCTGGGATGGCATAACAAAAGTTTTCAATCCTATTTCCGTATTAATGTGTCTGAGCGAAAAATTTTTTGATAATTATTGGTATAATTTAGGCGGACCAAATTTTTTAAAAAAATTGCAATTGAATGATTTGGATTATTTTTCCCTATTTAACCGAAATATTGAAATTTCAGGGGAATTTCCTATTCAAAAATTAAATGAAACTTCTCCTAATACTGCCCTTTTGCATACTGGATATTTGACCATAAATAAAATTGATCCTTCCAATGGAGTGGATTCACAGAAAATTTACCATTTAAATATTCCTAATCATGAGGTCAGGATATCATATGTAAACGAATACTTAATTGAAAAAATCAGTGCTAAAATATCAGATGCTGATAAAGTCAAACTTTCAGAACTTCACAAACAATTTGCTTTAGCTTTTTGTGCGTATAGAGTTGATGAGGCAGAAATTAATTTTTCAAAACTCCTTATTCAATATCCATATAAATTGCATTGTGCGCTTGAAGCTTACTATGCTTCTCATCTGTACACGGCCTTGAATTCAGTAGATGTCAAAGTTTCAGTTGAAAAAATGACATCAGAAGGTGTTATTGATCTGCTTGTGCAACAGCCTAACGGTGATGTCATGGTTGTCGAGGTAAAATATTCTCGATTGCCGGAATCTTCTGAAATATTTCCAGATCATACTACTTTTGATGATCAAACGAATGTTATTTCTGATGAATTGTCAAGCGAGCAATACCATGATTTTGAGTTTGAAGCTGTCAGTTCCGGTGCCAGTGACGCAGTAGTCGTACAACGTATACGGAGGCTTCTCGAGCAGGGCAAGACCCGTGCAATAGAACAAATTCGAAGAAAGAAATATACTGTGGAGTATCTCGACAGGAATATTAACGTCTGGATGGTAGCAGTGTCCATTGTTGGTAGAACTAATGTTAAAATTTTATTCGAACAGATTAGGTCCAGGAACTGAATTTTAAATTTCGTTATAAACTGCCTAACTTGAGTTTTTTTTAAATGTTATGTTTCTATAAAATGATAAATCGCATCAGTTCACGGGTATATTCATGAACTGTGTCGTATTCCTCTTCTGGTAAACCTACGGTTTACCATTTCTGTTATGGGAATTCACGAAATTGTTTATGGGAATTACCATTTCTTGGTTAAAAATTTAATTGACTTGTGCGTTCACTGATGACTGAACAATCCGCCAGCAGTGTTAAATCCAGATCATTTGCCTTATCAATTTTCTTGCCCAAAGCTTCACCAAACATCCTCAAAAGATCTGTTCTCCATGCACACTGGTGGCCATTCCATCAAGTTAACTGATATGCTTCGCTGTTGGATACGATGCAGGTGCCTGAAAAGCTATGAAATATCTTGAGAATCAGCGTTTCCATGTTTCCGGAATCGTATCTCATAGCAAGTATCGGAAGAGTAGAAATTAATTCAAATTTTCTGGGTATAGAAATATGTTAAGGGAACTCTTTTTATCGTCAATTTCGTGATCTGTCTTCAATGTCATCAAATGTCTTGTTTATCATTATTATGTCGTTGTGGTTGACTTTCTTCAGATGTTCTTTAATTTTAATCTCACGAAATCTTTGGCTATGCCTATTGATGATTTCAGGTGTTAGTCTGCTGACGGCCAACGTTGTTTCCCGTGCTAAAGCGGCAAATCTGGATATTTCGATACCAAGATTCGAAGCTGCTGAATATGGAAGAGTTAGCGGTGTTCCGGAAACTCCCTTCTACCGGGACGCACGGTGACGGTTCGGAAGCATATTTGGCCTCAGTCTCGCTGTGGTCGGGGATATTTCATTCCGCTTCCGTTCCATGCACGAGATGTGGGCCGTCCGGAGCCCGAACAGGCGGCTTTAGACAGCTGGATTTTGGTAGGCCTCCTTGGTTTCCCGGTGAGGCGTGACCGAGTATGAACTCCTGCGTAGGGTGGATGAACTCCTCAGGAGGCTGACGGAAGGAGCAGGTGATGACCTCGGAGAACGCAGGGGAGGGGCGCTGCAGGCTCGAGTGTGGTAGAATCCGGCACGTGACCTCGCTGGGGCTCCGGTGTCGCCCGGAGGGGCGGTAGTCCTCCGGACAGGATGGAACCAGCCGTCCTTGGGCTTCGCCGGAGTGGCCGTTGAGAGGCCGCCGTCTCTTCAGCTCCCTTCTGATGACCGCCCTAGGCGCCTCCTGCCCTGCACTGACGGCTATTCTTCGCAGAGGCCCCGCGCAGAGCGGCATCCGGTGTCGGGTGGCCGAGAGGGCGAGGGGGAGGATCCGCAGGACTTTGCCGGAAGGGCCGGTTCCCGGCCGTCCCGGACCTGGCCTTGAGACGGTCTCGGGGAGGGCCGCCGCAGTCTTCATTCGGAGGTGACTCATCGTGACCGAGATGGACCTGATCGACAAGGCCGCCGCCTCCGTGCTGGAGGGCTACCTGGTCCGCAAGGATCTGGCGAACCAATTCAAAAACCAGTTCCCGGTGCCCGCCTACGTCGTGGAGTTCCTTCTGGGACGCTACTGCGCCAGCGTGGACGATGACGACATAAGCGATGGTATCGAGGTAGTCAAAAGGCAGCTCGAGTCCAAGACCGTCAAGGCCGGGGACGAGGAGCTGATCAAGTCCAAGGCCAGGGAGCAGGGCGAGCACAGGGTGATAGACCTGGTGACCGCGCGCCTGGACACCAAGACGGACACCTATCTAGCGACCCTACCCAGCCTCGCGCTCAAGGACGCCCGGGTGAGCCCGGAACTGCTGAACGAGCACGAGCGGATGCTCACGGGCGGCTTCTACGCCGAGATCAACCTGGCGCACGACCCGGAGGAGGCCAAACGGGGACCCAAGGCACGGCCCTTCTTCATCCAGGATCTTCGCCCCATCCAGCTCTCCAGGCTTGACGTGCTTGACGATCTGGCCAAGGCCCGTTCTGTCTTCACTACTCCGGACTGGAAGGACTTCCTCCTCCGTTCGGTGGGGCTCGAGCCGTCGTCGCTGACCGAGCGCCAGCGCAACGCCCTCTTCCTGAGGATGGTCCCCTTCGTCGAGCGCAACTACAACATGATCGAGCTGGGTCCCCGCGGCACCGGCAAGAGCCACCTCTTCCAGCAGATCTCCCCCTACGCGCATCTGGTGTCCGGCGGCAAGGCCACCGTCGCCAACATGTTCGTGAACAACTCGACCGGGCAGCGCGGCCTGGTCTGCCTCTACGACGTCGTCTGCTTCGATGAGGTGGGCGGAGTCTCCTTCGACCAGAAGGACGGCGTGAACATCTTGAAGGGCTACATGGAGTCCGGCGAGTTCAGCCGCGGCAAGGACAGCATCCGAGCGGACGGGAGCGTCGTCATGGTCGGAAACTTCGAGGTGGACGTCGAGCATCAGCAGCGCGTGGGACACCTGTTCGGGCCAATGCCGCCCGAGATGCGCGACGACACGGCCTTCATGGACCGCATCCACGCCTACCTTCCAGGCTGGGACGTCCCGAAGGTGAGCTCCGCCATCCTGACGACGCATTTCGGGCTCGTGAGCGACTTCCTGTCCGAGTGCTGGAGCCGCCTGAGGTTTCAGAGCCGGGTGAACGTCCTCCAGAACAGGATTTTCTTCGGGGGCGCCCTTTCGGGCCGCGACGCGAACGCGGTGAACAAGACCGTGAGCGGACTTCTGAAGCTCCTCTATCCGGGCGGGAAGGAGGAGGTGCCCGATGAGGATCTGGAGTGGGCGGTCCGCTTAGCCCTGGAGTCCAGGCGCAGGGTCAAGGAGCAGCAGAAGCGCATCGGGGCGGCGGAGTTCCGGAACACCCACTTCAGCTACACGGTGGGCGAGAACGGGGTGGAAAAGTTCGTCTCCACCCCGGAGCTCCGGAGCGACAACCTCATAACCGGCGATCCGCTGGAGCCCGGGCAGATCTGGACGCTGTCCCCGGGGACCCAGGACGAGTACCCCGGCCTCTTCCGCATAGAGATAAACGAGGGGCCCGGCTCGGGCGTGAGGATACTTAACAAGCCGGTGCCCAAACCTTTCAAGGAGTGCGTCGACTTCGCAGAGCAGAACCTCAAGGTGCGGGCCAAACAGCTGGTGGGCGACAAGGACCCGCGCCACCACGAGTTTTCCGTGCAGCTCCGCGCCTTCGATTCCGCCAAGTCCGGCGCGTTCACCGGCGTGGCCGTCCTCATCGCGCTTTCCACCTCGATGCTGAAGAAGAGCGTGCGGGGGGGGCTGGTGGTCGTCGGACAGCTGAATCTGGGAGGATCGCTGGAGACGGTCCACAACGCCGTATCCCTTTCTGAGCTGGCCATCGAGAAGGGTGCCACGTCGCTGCTGATGCCCGTCTCGACCCGCAGGCAGCTCATGGAACTGTCAGACGACATGGTTACCAAGGTGGACATCCAGTTTTACTCGGACGCCCGTGACGCGCTCCTGAAGGCCATGATCGACTGACGCTCTTTCCGGAGTACCGGTTCCGTAAGTGACGGGGCTTTTCCCGGACTCTGTTGCCGGTTCGGAGGTCTGACCTCCGCTGTCATCTGACCGTCTCAGCGACTACGGCGTATTCGCGTTCTTGAATGATGACGTTCGGGTCCGGCAGATCATGGCGTGTTTTGCGGTATCCGCGTAGGCGCACGTGCGGATAAGCCAAATTATAACAATTGTCGTTCAGCCAAATTTAATCTCCAACTTCAGTTCAGCTTATTAAGTTCAGCCGATTATCCGGACTGCCGTGAGTTTCACGGTTTCCGGCAACTCTTTTTTGATCCCTGCCGCGTATCGTGTTTATGCAGTAATGCCTTTCAGGACCGCCCGAAGAATTTCGGCTTCTGCGGTCCGGTTTATTAAATTCAGAATTTTCTATTCGGCCTTAGAATTTCGGCTTCTGCGATCCGGCTGAATAAATTCGGAATCTCCGGTCCGGCTGAAGAATTTCTGATTCCGCGCACCGGCTAATGAATTTCGGCTTCCGAGGTCCGGCTTGATAAATTCGGATTCCCCGGTCAGGCCGAAGAATTACAGCCTCTGAGGTCCGGCATGAGAATTTCAGCCGATGCTCCGGGCGCTCTTGAGCTTCACGGCTTCCAGGATCATTTTTTCGATTATTGCCGCGAGTTCGGCTTCAGCGGCTCTGGCGTCCACGAACTCCACTCCGGGAAGCCCGGCGGCGAGCGAAAGCGCCTCCCTCACTTTTGTAAGGTAGGGAGCGTTCTCGAAGGCCCCGAAAACGGCCCCTCGTCCTGATACGATCCGCGCGAGCCCCTCGGCCGGGGGCAGATCGAGCACGACGGTCATGTTCGGCCACGGGAAGGCCAGACTGGCGCGAAGTATCTCGCGGGGCGGTATCCCCAGCGCGCCCTGGTAGGCTACCGAGCTCAGGACGTAGCGGTCCATGACCACGGCCCCTCCCGCCTCCAGGGCCGGGAGTATGTTGGCCCCGACGTCCCAGGCCCTGTCCTTCAGGAAGAGCTCAAGTTCCTCTTTTGGCTCTCGGCGGTAGGCGGCGCCGGGGCCGGCGTCCCGGATGGCCCTGCCCCACAGGGTGCTGGCGGTGGGTTCCCGGAACGCGGACACCCGGAAGCCGAGGCTTCTGAGGACGGTCGCGGCCAGCTCGGCCTGGGTGCTCTTTCCGCTTCCGTCCAGGCCCTCCAGGGCCAGGAGGAAGCCTTTGGGGTGCGCCTTCAGGAGAGGGGCAAGGTCCTCCAGGGTTTCGGCTGGGAGCGAGCTATCCGAGCCGAAAGCGGTCGGCCCGCCTGAAGCTTCTGGAGCGCCGAGGGCATTGGACGTCCCGTCGGCACCGGAGGGGGATGACTTCCCGGAAGCTCCGGAGACGGAGGGCTCGCCGTAGACACCGGATGGGGAGTACGACCCGCCGGCACCGGAGGGGGATGACTTCCCGGAAGCTCCGGAGGCGGAGGGCTCGCCGTAGGCACCGGATGGGGAGTACGTCCCGCCGGCACCGGAGGGGGATGACTTCCCGGAAGCTCCGGAGGCGGAGGATGCATCGGAGGCTCTGAAAGCGGGCGGGGCGCTTTCGCGGGCTGCCGCGACTGGACTGTCCGAGCGGGCTGAAGGGGTTGAAGGCGGGAAGACGGCGGGAGAAGTGGGAGACACGGGAGGGATGGGACGGGGATCCTTGGAAGTCATAGAAACCTGAAATCCGGGTGAGCGGAAGAGGGGGCCGGGCTGTCCCCGGCAGGTGAAGGCCGAGGCGTCCGGACCTGGAGTCCGGAACGCCTGGGACGGAAGCCGTGAAGGCTCGCGTCCGGGCTGGAAGTGGCCGGTGCGGATGCACGGGCTGTAGTGGGGGCCTTTCGGGGCCGAATCATAGGGCGGGCGGGCCGGACCCCCGCCCTGAAGGGCGGGGGCATGAGGATCCAGGGGGCGGCGGATGCGGTCCGGAAAGCTGAAGCGTGGGGCGGGACCTCCGCCGGTCGGGAACCGGGCAAGAGTCACGCCGGTCGGGACCCGGGCAGGGGCACCTGCCGGGCGTGACCCGGGCAGGGGTCTCCGCCGGGAGGAGTTTCTGTCGGGTGGAGCTTCTACTGGGGGGAGGCCAGGATGTTGAAGGGTTTCTGGATCTCCACGGACTTCTGGGAGTTGAAGTCGTCTGTGATGGTCACGGAGAGCACGTAGGAACCGGCCGGAAACTGGCTCAGGTTGATGGTCAGGGCCAGCATCTTCTCCATGATGAAGGTCCGGTAGCCCCCGTGCGTGTAGGGGCCGATGTCGTTCTGGCCGCCCATGGTGCTGCCGGCCTGGTCCAGGATCTTGAAGGACCATCTGAGCGAGTTCGTGTAGGTCCCGTCGGACTCCTGCCTCATGGTGTATCCGAAGGGCTCGCAGTAGAGGATGACGAGCTCTCCGGGCGCGAAGTCCTGCCCCTGCTTGGGCTGGTAGATCCCGAAGAACTCCGGCTCCTCCATGACGAAGGTGGCGTTCCTGATGCCCATCACGCCCATCATGTTCCAGATGGATTGCATGGCCTCCCAGACGGAGAGGATGGCGGTGACGTTGTCCCCCACGCTGTGGGCCGCCGAGGCGCGGTCCAGGCTCGAGAGTGCGTTCCCGTCCGGGGCGCCGATGCCGGAACCAGGGGGCGAAGGAACGGGCTGGCCGGGCTGCTGCGGAGGCTGCACCGTGCCGGTGGGCGGCGGCGTGAGCGGACCGCCCTGCTGGGCCGGGCCCCCCAGCTGGGCGGCGGCCGGGGCCGCAGGGATCGTGGCGAGGGCCGCGGCCGATGCCAGGAGGAGGGCGAGGGCCGGGATCGGCAGGGGCCTCAGGGCCCGGGGGGCGCGGGAGCGCGTCCCGCGCGGCGGTGTCTTGGGCATGGATGCCTCCGGGAAAGCCTGCCCGTCCTAGGGCTGCGGCTGGGGATGGAACAGGACCTGGCCGGTGTCGAGGTCGTAGACGGCGTCAACTATGGTGAGCTTCCCGGAGTCGAGGGCCTCCTTGATGACGGGGCTCAGTTCCGGAAGCTGCTCGCTGAAGCGCCTGGCGGACAGGTAGATGGCCCTGGTTATCTTGTCGGCGTTGGCCACGCCGCTCACCGCCTGGGTGATGGGGTCCAGCTTGTGGAGGAGAGCGCCCAGGTTGCCGGGCTCGTCCGCGCCCTGGACGGCCGCCGTCACCGCGCCGCAGTGGGTGTGGGCGAGCACCACGACCACGGGTACGCCCAGGTGGGCGACAGCGTACTCTATGCTTCCCAGCTGGTCAACGCCGGGCACCGAGCCTGCGGCCCGGATGGAGAAGATGTCGCCGAAGTTGAGATCGAAGATCTCCTCCACGGGGACGCGGGAGTCGGAGCATGAGAGTATGGCCGCGAGGGGCGTCTGGCCTTCCACCAGGCCGTGGCGGAGGGCCTTCTCGGCCTGGGGGTTGCGGCAGGAGACGCCGCCGCCCACGAAGCGTGAGTTCCCGTCGGTGAGCGCGGTCATGGCCGCGGCGGCCGACCAGGGGTTGCCTCCGTGCCCGGAGGAGTGGGCGGGCTCGGCTTGGGCCGCAGGCTCGGCGGCGGCGGGGGCGGGATACGCCGGGGGATCGGCCGGGGCGGGGACGGGATGGGCCGCGGGGTCGACCGGGGCGGGGACGGGAGCCGTGCCGGGATCGGCTGCGGCGGGCGCGGGCTCCGTGCCGGTAACGGTTGATGCGGCTTCCGCGCCGGTGTCGGACGCGGCGCCGGACTGGTCCGCGGCAGGCCTGGAGGAAGCGGGGCCGGCGGGCGCGGGATCGCTTGCGGCCGGGGCGGCGGGCGGGGTGTCCGCGCGGAAATCCACTGCGCCGGACAGCGCGGAGCCCCGTCTGGAACTGTCGGACTGGGCGGAAGCCGGGGTTGCCGCCAGGACCGTGAAGAGCGCGGCCACCAGGCCCGCCAGCATCACGGCGCGGGCCCCGGAGGGGATGAGGCACATGCAGAGTGGAAGGGCAGTGAAGCGGATCCGTTTGATCATTATGGCCGTTCCTCGTTGTTTCGCAAGGGGCCGTAAGGCACCGTTCGCGTTGATCCGGGCCTCTTGCGCCGCATTGCGGCTCAGGAAAGTTTTTTTCGGAGCAGGCGGGAAGGCAACTTCACGCGCCCGGCCGTTGCCCGGAGAAAGATAGGGGCTCGCGGCGCGGCCGGGCCGCCCGCAAAGGTAATTGACGCATTATAGCAGAGCCGCGGGCTCCCCGCTAATGCGGCCCCGGAGGAGGGGAGACCGTCGGGCGTCCGGTCTCCGGGTCCGCCCAGCCGCAGTTCAGAGGATAGGCCGCCCTGCCCGGCCGCAGTTCAGAGGCGAGGCCGTCCTGCCCTGCCGCAGTTCAGAGGCGAGGCCGTCCTGCCCGGCTGGGGGGTAGCAGTGAAGCCGTCCGTCTGCGGGGCCGGGATTGCGCCGCGCGTGGTTCCCCGCCCGTTCGGTCGCAGCCGCGCTTCCGACCGGGCCGCCCCGGACTTCAGTTCCCCTGCCCGAGGAGCCTTTTCGATAGCGCCAGGGCCTGGGGGGAGGGCTCTGAGCCGTCCAGCATCCTGGCCACCTCCAGAAGCCTCTGGTCGGGGGCGAGCTCGCTTATGAGGGTGTGGGTCCTCTCGCCGTCCGGGCTCTTCTCCGCCAGGAAGTGCTTGCCGGGTATGGCGGCCATGAGTGGCTGGTGGGTGATGACGAAGACCTGCTGGCGGCCGGAGAGCTCGGCCATCTTGGCGGCCACCTTGCCGGCGGTGTCGCCGGAGAGCCCGGAGTCGATCTCGTCGAAGACGAGGCTCTGGTCGGAGTGGGGCTCCTGGGCGGTCTTCAGCGCCAGCATGACGCGGGAGAGCTCGCCTCCGGACGCGATGCGGGAGAGCGGCTTGAAGCCTTCGCCGGGGTTGGGGCAGAAGAGGAAGACGGCCTGGTCCGCGCCCCTGGGGCCGGAGACCTCCCCCATCTCGGACTCAGGCGGGGCATCCAGCTCGATCTTCAGCTCCACCTTCGGGAAGCCGAGGGAACCGAGGGTCGACGTCAGCTCCCTGGAGAGCTCTCCCGACGCCCTGGTTCTCGCCGCGTGGAGCCTGGCGGCGCCCTCGCCCGCCGCCTTAGACGCCTCCCTGAGCCTCTTCGCGAACGTCTGGCGGTCCAGGCCCAGGGTCTCCAGGCGGGTCTTCTCGCCCTTCAGCTCCTCGAAGCGGGCTATCACGTCGTCCATGGTCGGGCCGTACTTGCGCTTGAGCCTGGACAGCGACGAGAGCCTGGCGTCCGCCTCCTCCAGGCCGCCCGCGGACTTGCCGACGGACTTCGCGGCGTCCTTCACGTCCCTGGCCGCGTCCCCCATTACGGAGGAGCTCTCCCGGACGGCCTCAAGGACCGGGGCGAGGGACACCTCCAGGGCCGAGCCCTTGTCCAGGAGGCCGGTCAGGCGGTCGAGGCGCGAGAGTATCCCGTCGTCCCCGTAGAGGTGGCGCATGGACTCGTCCAGGATGGCTGCCAGCCTCGCCCCCTCCTTGGCCCTGGCCTTCAGGGCCATGAGGGCGTCGTCCTCGCCGGGCTGGGGGTTGACGCGCTTGATCTCCGCTAGCTGGAACTCGTGGAAGTCCTTCTGGTCCTCCAGCGCCCTTATGGCCGCCTCCGTCTCGGCGAGGTTCTGTTTTGCCGCCTCCCGGGCCCTGTGGAGCTCGGCCATTTCCTTCAGAAGTCCCTGGTGCCTCCCGAAGGCGTCCAGGAAGTCCAGCTGCCTGGCGGGGTTCAGCAGGCTCTGCTGGTCGTGCTGGCCGGAGAGGGCAAGGAGCTCCTCCCCCCACATGGAGAGTTGCGCCAGGGTGAGAAGGCTCCCGTTCAGCCACGCCCGTGACCTGCCTCCGGGAAGCACGGTCCTCTTCAGGATGAGCTCGTCCGAGGGGCTTATGCCCTGGCTGGCGAAGAGCCCCTCGAAGGAGGACGGGCCCGAGAGGGAGAAGAGCGCCTCCACGGTGAGCTCGCTCGTCCCGGCCCGGACCATGTCCGCCGAGGCCTTCCTGCCCCGGAGGAGGCCGAGGGCGCCGGCCAGGATGCTTTTCCCCGCCCCCGTCTCGCCGGTGAGGATGTTGGCCCCCGGCCCGAAGGAAAGCGAAAGCGTCTCTATCAGGGCGAGGTTGCGTACCTGCAGTTCGACTAGCATCCTTGACGTTTTACCCGGGATGTTCGTGGAGGGGGCGGCCCGGCCAGGGGCCGGGCTCTTCCCTCGGGAGTGAGGCCGGCAGGCCTGGAGGGGCGGAAGCGGCGGGACGGCCCCGGCCTGGCCGGGAGGGTGCCCGTCGGCGCAGGGGGTTCCGGAGCGCGTGTCCGGGGGCGGCACGGGCTCCGGACGCGTCAGACCGGATCCGGACGGGATCCTCCTCACGTCCTGAAGCCAGTTGCACGTACGGAAGGGCGGGAGCCCGTTCCGGCACCGCGGCCGGAGAGCGGAAGGTTATCCACAGAATAGCCGTTCGAGTCGGAAACCGCAAGATGCAAGAGAGCTCCCGCTGCCGGTTTGCGGGGACAGGACGTCCGCCGCAGGGGGATGCGGAGACTGCAGTGCGTGATTTCAATGATAGCAAATATAATATGTCATGCTAGCAGGATAAGATGTACGAAAAAAAATATCTGATATTAAATGGAATGTCCGAAACTGTTAGTTAAAACATTCGGAAAAGATTCGGAAAAGATTCGGAAATGAACGGAAAATTTATGAAAATATAAACAGGAAATTTTGTGAAATATCCGAATTATTTCCGTATCCGTTCACAGGGATGAACAAATTTATTCTTTTTGAAAACTCAAGCGCATAAGGAGCCGCAGGCTATCATAGACTTTTGACATACTCCCCGGAGCAAGCTCCTGGGGATTCCGGGATCATCAAAGGGTGCCGGCCGAGACCGGTCTTACCCATTCTCCCCCGCGAGCCGATGCCCCGACTCGTCGGATGTTCCTGGCGGCGTTCACGTCACGATCGTGATTGGCGCCGCACTTGGGACATGTCCATTCCCTGGTCTTCAGATCAAGCTCGTCAAGGACGTGGCCGCAGGCGGAACAGGTCCTGGAACTGGGGAAGAACCTGGGGATCTTCACGGGCACGGCCCCGTTCTTCAGGCATTCCCAGACCAGGA